>NZ_JALLGW010000004.1 GCF_023074835.1 Halomarina salina | reverse complement strand
ATCTCTCTCCTGGAACGAGTGGAAGGCCGCACGCGGCTCCCTAAGCGATCGGTATTACCTCTACGTCGTACGGAACGTCAAACGGGGTAAGAGCGGTGATGCGACACTACTAGAAATCCCACGGCCGTTCCAGACGCTTTCTCGCCGCACGAGCGAGCGTCGAGAACGAGCGATTCAGGTTGATCTGCGCAGCTTCGATTTCGACACTGAGCAGATTCTCGAGCAAACCATCGAGTGGGACGAATCTGTGTGAGCAAAACGTACGAGGGCTAATATTTCACGGAGCGTCTTCGCCACCCGACTCTAACTTCCACTTGCGTGCGATCAGTCGTTGTACTTCCGATCCCAGGTATACAGTAGCGTGTGGACATCGAGCATCGTTGCGTCGTCCAGTTCTGCCTGGAGCTTCGTCAGAATTCGACTTCGGAGGGCGATGTTCAGCTTCCAGTAACCATCCGCCGACAGTCCTTGCTGGACATCGTGATCGGAGAACGTCCCGAAGAACTCCTTCATCAGACTCCACTTGTAGAAGACGTACTTATCAGGATACACGAACGTCAGCAGGATCGTCGCCAGACTGAGCATCGGCCCCTCAGTAACGTCGAGCGTCCGGTAGAACGTGAAGAACCGATCGAGACGAGGTCCCAGCGGTTCGTCTTCGTCAAGGAGGTACGACAGCACGGCAGCAGCCTCCTCAGGACTCTCCCGAGATCGCTCCATGAATGCACTCCACATGATCCCGCCGGATGCTCCGCCGAGCATGTACGACGGAACCGCCGTCGACAGACCGGTCGCCGACCGATCGTTGAGGTCCGTCATCAACGGGTCAATGTCGGCTGCTGAGAGGCTCAGTAGGTCGTACCGATCCATCACCGTCGTCTGCGTGTGGTCGAGGTACTCGTCCTTCCACGACTCCCAGAAGTCTTTGTTCCAGACGTCGTCAGGACCTTCCTTCTCGAACCCCCCGCGTTGCTTCGATTCGATGTATCCCTGGATGTGGTCCTCAAGATCTTGGAACGAGATATCATTGCGAAGTGGGGCCTCATCCCGCCACCCCGCGATCGGTACGTACTCCGTCCCATCGGAGAGGAGGTCGATGATCGTCTCGTCGTCGTTTTCAGCAATGAAGATCAGAAACTCACTCATCTCGTGTGCGAGGGGAACTTCGTGATCGGTCCCTGCCGTTGCATGGCCAACGACAGCGCTATAATCCGACTCAAAGGCGTTCCAGGCGTCGACCGCCTCTTCTCGCGCTGTCACACGGCCATAGCCCATTTCGTTCAATCCCCTCAGACACTCGCTGCTCAGAATAGGGGCCTGCTCCGGATTGAGACGACCATACAGCTCCCACGAGCCTCGCCGGTTGAACACGTCCGCCCAGCTCGAATGGTATTCGCCTGCCTCGTCGATGGCACGAACGAGGTCGCCGAGGGCATCCATTGACTCGTCCCATCGGTTCAGCACCAAGTCCGGACCACCCATTACTGCGTCAGCGATGATATCTCTGTCCCAGAGGGCTCGAAATCGCTCTTCGGAAGGATTGTTGATGAATTCACCAGCTGCCTGTTGCGTCAGAACGGTCCGGTTCTCGGCACCGCAATCGATTCCTGGGCCAGTCGAGTGAGATTCGATGTATCGCCCCCAGGCTGTGAGAAGAGCCCGTCGCCGAGGACCCAACGGTCGGTCAGACATACTGGCTACATTTCAGGCAATCATAAATTCGTATTGGTCACCACACGTAGGTATTGGCGAAGGGCCTATTCGAGCCGATCTGCATGCTATAGAGATTAGGATAACCATCGAACAGTCACGATACAGTGGCACAGCGGCTCTACTGGACTACGGTCGTGAGCAGAAATCGGAGTGCAGCCCCCCGAGAGATCATCGAATCATCAGACCTCCGCTGAGAGATCAAAATCAGCGATGAGTGGTGCGTGGTCGCTGCAGTCCAGCCCCGCCGTGTCGTATGAGCAGTGCCGGACGGACAGCGATTTGGAGGCGAACATGTGGTCGAAGCGTTTCTCTCTCCAGCTCGTCTGCGTGACGTCTACGTCCCCGTACCCATGCAAGGCCCGAAAGATATCGATCATCCCGAGATTGCCCAAGCCTTTCAGCATGTTCAGTTCTGCATTGACCCACCGCTGGCGAAGTTCTGGGGCTTTCTGGTAGCCAAACGGAATCGCCTGACCATCGGCTAGCTCCTGTTGTGGAGAATTGAAATCGCCAGCGAGGATTCTGAGCTTTGGGCCTGCTGCCGTTAGCTGATCGTAGACGGTTTCGAAGAGCTTGATTTTCTCCTGGCCCCACGAGCTGCCGGGCACTGCACGCACGTTCCATAGTTCGATTTCGGTTTTGGGTGTCGTGAGTTCGGTGACGAGGATCTTCTCGGGGAAGTGCGTCGACAACTGGCTGGTATCGCCCGTTTGATAGAGCTCAACGGTCGCCTGGTCTTGCCGCTCAAGCGACCAGTCGGTGGCGACGGCGGTGAGATGACCGTTGTCGTGACCAATCCCATCGTGAGGTGGGACCGATGATGCAGCGAGTTCGGCAGCCAGGTCACAACTGTGTTCGATTGTTCCGAGCCCCAGCTGCCGCAGTCCTGTTTTCCATGCGTCGACCCACCGATGATCACGCCCATATCTGACCTCTTGCAGCAGGAGTACGTCGACATCACACTCGGCGATGTACTCAAGTTGATCGTCGATCCGGCCAGCGCTGTTGGCCGACTTGTTGACGTTCCATGTCATAACCCGCATGGTCAGTACGCTCTCCGTATCGGTGACGACTCAGGCGTCATTGGTGGAACGAAGCGCCAGCCAGTTCCTGTGCCAGCGTCCGTATCTCGTCGTGACCGACGAGCGCCTCGGTCCACCGCTCTGGGAGCGCAGTCGCCCCGAACCGTGCGCCTGCGACAGCACCAGCGACTGCCCCAATCGTATCAGTATCGCCCCCATCGCGACGGCATCAACAATTGCTTGCTCGGCCGTCTCCGCGGCGAGGCCGTGGTACAGTCCTGCCTGCAGCGTTGTCACCACATACCCGGAGTTCTGCAACTCGGACCCAGACACCGCTTCGGGCACTCCAGCGAGTGCGTCATGGAGTTCGTCCGGAACGTCCACCTCTGCTAGTGCGGTCTCGAGCGGGTCCTCTTCGTCGACGATCAACCCAGCCAGTGTTCGGTTCAGGACTGCACAGCCAGCAGTACAACGCGGGTCGGCGTGCGTGATGGCAGAGGAGGCCCGACTGACGCGCTCCAGCGTCTCGAAGTCCTCCGAGAACGCAACCGCATACGGCGCACATCGCATCACACTCCCGTTACCCGCGTTCGCTCCCTCGGGACTTCCCTCCCAAACGCGCTGGCCGGCTTCATCCCAGGTGACGTCCTGTTTCAGCAGTCGGATCGCCCGTGCTGTCATCCCACCGATGTCGAATGGGCCGCTATCGTACCACTCGATGAACCGCCGAGCGATATCCTTGGGCTCGAATCGGCGGTGTTCGGCCAAACTACGGGCGATACAGAGCGCCATCTCGGTATCGTCGGTGATCGTCCCAGCCGGCTGATTGTGCGTTCCGTGGCCGAGCATCTCGTCGACGGTACCGTGTTCGCGCTCGATGGATGCCGGAGAGCGGAACTCGACTGGACGACCCAATGCGTCACCACAGGCTAACCCGAGGAGTGTACCGACTGCTCGGTCGTTGGATGACATGGCTGTGTTTCTAACGAGGCTGACAAATGGGCTGTGATTGTTCGACAGGGGACAGATCCTGTGACGCAGTGCTTGCGATTAGATTTCAATGACTCATGGATTCCATGAGTTTAGACAAAGCTCTGCAGTATCAGGAGCGAGGGGTCGAATTATTATCCATCTCATCGAAAGAGACGAGCGTCCGGTCGTGGAGACTTGGAACCAGAATATTGACTGTCAGCGCTGGGTACTCAGCGTCGATATCACGGATTAGCTGTCGCAACTCGTAGGCGTAGAGGCCGGCTGTCAGTCCAGTGAGCACGAGATTGATCCCGGGGCTCTCGGAACTCTGGTGGTACCGCTCGACGGTTTCTTTGAGTTTGGTGAGTGGCTCCCCCGTCCCGTAGAGTGTTTCAACCTCGTAAACGGTCCTCCCCGCCTGGACATCCGGAATAAGCGATCCGCCCGTAGCGGTCGCGATCTCCGTGTCACCCTCCGTGGCGACCTCTTCGAGCGAACATTCGCCGCACTCGACGAGCGATCGAATGACGAACGCTTTGAGGAGGTAGTGGAGCTGGGTCTCGTTTCTCACCGAGTCGTCTGCGACGTTCGGGCTTCGGTTCACGAGATACGGGATCGACCGCTTCTCATACTCGCCGGTAACGGATCTGGTCGCGTCCGTGCGAAGCCTGTGCTTGAACGCTCGCTCGCACGCTCCGAACAGCTCATCAAAGGTCCCGTTGCCTAACTCCGTTTCACTGAACGGGAACCCCCAGAGGGCGTTCGCCAACTCACAGCCTTCGCTGTGCTGTGTCTCACCACGGGGCTCAACCTCGATGATCTGTGGAGCGAAGGCTCCAACCTCGTCTTCGAGTTTATCCCGGAAGGACGGCTCTGGTGAATCGCCATACTGCGGTTGATTTCAGGGTGTGACAGCCCGCTTGATGTTGTGCACGACACATTTCAGCACGATCTCTCGAAACTCCCGAAACCACGCTCGCGCACGCACGGCGTCGCCGTGCGTGCGCTTGATCGCCGAGAAGACGGTCTCACACATCGATCGCTGGCGGTAGCGAGGCCCATCGACCCGCGCGTTATGCGCGTGGTCGATGGGCCGGAAGAGCCGATGCTTGATCAGCGGTCTCACGCCCACTTTCCTGAGGTTTTCGCGTAATTCCATCCAGTCGTAGCCTTTGTCGGCGGCGAGGCTGGTCAGGTCGCCCGCCGCAACGCGGGCGACCTGCCAGCCGAGCTGCGTGTCGTGCGGTTTCCCGGTCGAGCAGTGAACGTCCAGAACAGCCTGCGTTTCTGTATCGACGAGTGCGGTCGTTTTCAGCGTCTGAACGCGGTAGTTCGTCCGGCGACAGTAGTGCATGCTGGCGGTTTCGCGGTCGAAAAACGTCGCGTCGATCGCGGCGTGACCGCTCGGGTCGTGCAGTTCCGACGAGAGTCGGAGCAGCACGCGCCACAGCGCCGCCTTGAGTCTGTCAAACGCCTTCACGAGCGTCGAGTGGTCGGGGAGATCGGCCTCGTCGAGGCCGATCTCGGCCAGTATCTGTGGCATCTCGCTCAGTAAATCGAGTGCGTCGCGGTACGATTTATCGAGGTACCCCTCAGACAGTGCAGCGACACCACCGCGTAGTCGGCGAAGGCGCCGCCCCCGAAGGGGGTGGCGCCTTCGCCTCGCCCACCAACAGCATTTTGAGCTAACGTGACCGCTTTGCTCGTGAAGCGGGAGATCTTCGACATGAATCATCGCCGATTTCCCGCTTCATCTCCCAAATTCTAACGGTCAAAACCGACGCCGTCTAGTGATTCACCAGAGCCATGTTTTGCGAAGGGAGCAACTTTGTGACGTGTGAGAGTACTGTAAAATCTGCTCGATGAATAGCTGTCTAGACCCGGCGTAGACAGACCGGGGCCTCACGAAACGCGTTCTCGGCCCGCTGGGCGCCGAATCGACCGTCGTTCGCATCCAACGACGGCTCCTCCGACTGATCCACAGCATTGCCATCACCCAGCGACTGCGATATTTCTCGTGCTGGGCTTGGGTGACTGCGCACCTAGACCGGGTCGATTGTGATGAGCGGTCCCTCTACGAGAAAGCGCTGCTCGTCTCGACTGCACGTCGGAGCAGGGGGCGTGGTTGAGGGATGTACATGGAGTTCGTGTTCACCAGCGATCCAGCAGCAATGATGGACCGAATTGCCGAAGATATCCGACTGGAGCGAATCGCCAATCAAGGGAGGTTGCTTCGATCCGTGGTCAACACGCAGTTTCAGGAATTCCACGAGGGGTAAGCTCTCAGTTTCAACGGCTGAATCGTCGCCCACCCCCGTCATCGATGTGTAACACTGTTCGATGGGGGTCGGAGGTCGGTGGGCTTTGGGAATCTCTGTAGTCGACGCTTCCAAGCAGCGAGTTCCACGGCACATTCGACGACAACGTCCAGCTTCTCGGGGGGCTGTTAATCGAGGGGTTCCAGCAGGTAGTTCGGGAGGTCTGGCTGGTCAAGACAACGCCCTATAGTTACCCCACGAGACCTGATTGGCGAAATTTGTGGGGTAACCGAGTTCAGAGGCACCCAACGGAGGGCCAAAGCTCGGATTGAGTCTGGAGTTCAGACACAACTCTCCGTGGATGAACGGTCTTGACAGAGCTGTGCGGGACACACTTCCGCAAATCGTCGTGGCCGTCCGACTGGAGCATAAGTCATCGACCCACCTGCGGTAGCCGCGATGTGTCCCGACACCTCTTTTCATTCACATTCAGGAGTGCACCGGTCGCTTTTCACGCTCGGCGTGGTCACGAAGGACTGTTTGCTGCCAAACTGACTGAAGCAGATCATCGCTGGTTTGCATGGCCGCTGTCGGAACGTCAGTGAGGTCCCTAGAACGGGGGGAGGGGGTGTGTCCGCAATTCACCGTCACCGTGTAGGCCGTATACGATCGACTGGTAGTCCAAGTGAAACAGAGGAAGCACATGGGGCTGCCACGGTTTCATCGGCTCCACAGTCGATTCCCGGACGAGTCTCTGGAAGAGCTGTTGCAAGTGCCTGATATGCTTCTTCTTCTAGTTCTAGACGAACGCTAGTATAGTAGTATAGTATCTTACGATACCAGCAACTTATACGATGGCTGGTAGTCGTGAGCCAGTCGATACCGCCACAAAATGGCACTACAGTGCCGCCAGCACCCGTTTTGTCTATCACCGGCTCGTTCTCACGGCCACCCGAGTATCGGTTGGTCCCTACCCCCCGACAGGAAATTGCGGACACCCCCCGTCCCCCCCGTTTAAGCCGATAGCTCCAACCGGACATTGCGGACATTGCGGACGTAGGGGTTTTATAACGTTGTCCTGCCACGGACCGTTCATGGGCGACTTCGACGACCCGGACGACAACAGCGACCAGACCGGGCTCAAGTCTTTCTCTACCACCTCTACTATCCTCGAGGACGGTGACGTCTTCCAGGGCGACAAGATCAAACCCGAGGTCATGCCCGAACGCGCCCGCGAACTGGACGCTATTCACAGTGCTATCGAGCCAGCGGGGCGCGGCGAAAACCCCCGGAACCTTTTCATCTACGGTAAACCCGGGCAGGGCAAGACTGCGGCCGTTCTCCTCAAGCGTGATCAGTTCGCCGACTTCGCCGACCAAGAGGATCTCAACGTCACTATCGTCTACATCGAGTGCAACAGCGCCAACAAGTCGTATCACGTCCTGACGACCGCCTTGAAGAAGCTCAAAGGGCTCGACCGGAAGCCCCGCGGGCAGACCCTCGACAACCTCTACAGCGATCTCTTCGAGTACATGAACGAGCACGGCGGGACCTATATCTATCTCCTCGACGAGATTGACCGCATCAAGGATACCAGCGATGACGAGCTCAACATCCTGTACAAGCTCCCACGAGCATACTCCTCGGAGGAGCTCGACGACGACGTCGGATGTTCGGTGATCGGAATCAGTAACGACCGACGGTTCAAAAGCGAGCTCTCGCCCCGAATCAAAGACGCCCTCTATGAGTCCGAGGTCGACTTCCCACCGTACACCGTCGACCAACTCACACAGATCCTCTACCGCCGGGCTGCCGCCGGTCTCCACGACACGACCCTCACGTACGACGACGGCGAAGTCGTCGGTATCGACAGCAGCGTGGTCACCGAACGTGTCGTCCGCACCTGTGCGAGTAGTGCCGAACGTGAACGCGGTTCCGCCCGACAAGCGATCGATCTACTTGGCCAGGCGGCCACAATCGCCCACGACGAGCGTACGGAGGCCGTAACTGTCGAGCACGTCGAGGCCGCGAAACAGGAGGTGAACAAGAACTACATCAAGAACATGCTGAACGATCACACGGCTGATGACCTCCTGACGCTCTGTGGCTTGCTGTATCTGGAGGCGCGTGGGGAGACGCCCGCGCGAACGAACGAGATCCACACCTACTACAGCACGTACGCGAAGTCCGTCGATGAGACCCCGCTAGTCCAGCGACGGATGCGTGACCGGCTGCAGGATCTCAAGCTGACCGGCGTCATCAACCTAGAAAAAGTGGCTGGGGGACAGCGTGGCGGTGAACGCTGGGAGGGAGAACTCTCCATCCCACTGGATGAGACAATCGACATCCTCCTCTCGGATGATAGCTACGCCCCTCGGTATGGACATATCGCCGAGGAGATCGCGTCGGAACTCCGGTAGCTATCGACTGGCGAGCCCACGCTCAATGAATTGCGGACACACCCCCTCCAGGCGCGTGTCGTCGCTACATGGTTCCTGACGACGAGTGTTTCCCCCTCGTCACTTCGAAATCGAGAACCGACCCGAAAAGCGCTCTACCAGCCGCTAATTGCGGACACCCCCCGTCTCTTGACTGCTCGTAGTGCGCTGGAGGCTGTCGATCTA
Source organism: Halomarina salina (assembly GCF_023074835.1). Taxonomy (NCBI): domain Archaea; kingdom Methanobacteriati; phylum Methanobacteriota; class Halobacteria; order Halobacteriales; family Natronomonadaceae; genus Halomarina; species Halomarina salina. The sequence continues at coordinate 134,529 of NZ_JALLGW010000004.1, read as the reverse complement.
ATTGCGGACACCCCCCGTGTCTCGACGGCTCGCGAACGTACTGAAGACTCCAGGCGTAATTGCGGACATCCCCCCTCGGTCATCGACCGTATCGCCTTTGTAGACCGAACCGCGATGCGCTCGCGAAAAGTGACCACTCAATCGTGCCGGACGAGATGTCCAATCTCGACCATTGTGTCTATCCTTCTCTGATAGGAGTGTCTCCCACCGTCGCTCACCGTACCCCCCGTCCACAATTCTATCGCATGGTGAATTCGGCCGCATCGAGCTTTCCATCCTACTACTATTGCGGACACCCCCCGTCAGACGGATGTCTGGTATCTCAACGAAACATTCAAGCAAACAACGAAAATGTCTAGTTTCACGGGCCACGTGAAGAAGCTCCTCTTAGAGCGGGCTATCTGGTCAGTGGCCAGCGGAGGTAAACCCACAATCTCCGGATAACTGGATTGCTCGAGGTTCGCGAAACATTGAGCGCTAAGCCAATGGAAGCATCGGCCACCGTCTGCGAGATGCCACTCATCCCAAACAGGGAGCACAGTTCCGAGTCCAGTCGGCTATCAGATCTACCAATGGGTAACCGATGAGCTCGACGCGGATCAGATGACGCGAGAAACCTACGTGAAATATGCCAAGGAACTCTCGACGTACGGCCTCGTCTGTTTGGTCGTTTTGATCGTGATGTACGCCCCGCTCGGGACGTCGTCGTAGTCCGCAGGGTCCGTCGAGATGCCTCGGTCATCGAGCCCGGCGCGTTCGTCATCGGAGATCGCCTTAACAGCCTGACGCTGAGCGGTTTCGCGCTCGTCCTGGCTGCGCTTCCAGGTGGCAAGTGTCTGCACCCGAGTGAGGCAAAAATCGTCTACGCGGAGCAGCATGAAGCACTCTTGATCGAGTTCGTCGAGGAGGCCGTCGAACGCGCAGGAAATCCAGAATTGAAGGAAACGCGGGGGCTATCGAGATCGGAGTTTTCTGAAAAGAGTCGGAACCTCGGCTAAGTGGCTCTGTTAGTCTTGGAGCGTGGCGACTGTTCGGCCTGTTTCCTCGGCCTCTTCGCTGCGCGACATATTGTACGTCGCGAGCGCTTCATCAACCGCCTCATCAAGACTCATTGGTCAATCTTATCTTGACTTTTCCAGCCAATAAACGCTTGTAAGGCTCAAAAAGAGTGTCATGCGCCCTCAATCCACCGCTATAGGCCTTAAAACGAGAGATTCCTCCTACAGCAACGCAGAGGTCCTCTACCCGAGACCAGATCAGACGATCTCTAGACCGCGTTCAGATTCTGGCGAACTCCTCGCCTGAGTCAGGAAGGTACTCAACGACACTGGAATGAGCACCGGTCTCAGCGATCACCGTCTGGAGTGCGTCGATGACCGTCGGGATATTACGGGTCAGTTCATGCTCGCGGTACGTCCCACCGTCTTGCCCCCGGTGTTCGATCTGCGAATGTGTCAGATTGAGAATCTCGAAATCAGAGAGGAAGCTGCGCATTCGGCGGGCAGTTCTCGGTTCACGGTTCTGGGCCTCGCAAAGTTGTTTGTACCGTTGGTAAACCACCCGCGATCGGGCAGGGGTGGCATCCTCGGCGGCCAGTGTGGTGAGCGCGTAGAGCGTGAGTTGCTCGTGTTCGGTCAGGTCGCGCATGATGTCCATGCTCTGTTGGGCTTCAAGGCGCTCTTGTGCGCGCTCTACGTGTGTGGTCGTCACGACATTCGCATTTTCCGTTCGTGCGAGATCACCTGCCTTTCGGAGCAAGGTGATAGCGCGCCGGGCGTCACCCCCATCCTGTCGACCCAGAGCGGCACACAGTGGAATCACACCATCGTCGAGCGCGTTCGTGTGGAACGCGATCTCAGCGCGCTGTTCGAGTACTTTCTGGAGTTCTTCAGTTCCGTACGGAGGGAACGAAATTTCGGTTTCACAAAGTGAGGACTGGACCTTGGCATCGAGGCGCTCACGGAACGTCGAGTCGTTACTGATGCCGATGATACCGAGCTGAATCCCATCGATGTAGCCGTTGTTGTCTGCGCGGGTAATTTGGTAGAGGAAGGTGTCGTCGGTGATGTGGTCGACCTCGTCGAGGACGACGATGACGGTTCCCTCGAGCTTGTTGAGTTCGTCCCAGAGTAATCGATACACCTTCGACTGAGGATGGCCCGTCTCGGCGATGTGGTGTTCAGGCTCGCGCAGTCGGTTCACCAGGCTGATCGCCGCCTGATAGCTTGTACTCAACCCGTCACAGTTGACGGTGATGAACGAGAGGTTGACGTCGAAGTGGTCTGCTGATTCCTGCAGTTCGTTGAGCAGGAAGTTCGTCACCGCGGTCTTTCCCACGCCTGTCTTCCCGTAGATGAAGATGTTGTCTGGGTACTCGCCATTGATAACCGGCTGGAGTGCCGCTTCGTACTCCTCAATCTCGTTGTCTCGTCCGACAATTTCGTCGGGAACGTACTCGACTTTGAGCGTGTTCCGACGCTTGTAGAGCGTGTCGTCGGGTTGGAACCGCGGGCCCATCGTGTTAGTCGACTGAGAGTGTGAGGGCATAATTGTTCCGACCGGCGCTTCCAGTATTTCCACTATAACCACCTGTGGGCGACGGTTCCGATAACGGGTCCAGACCCCACCGTTTCCGGTAATGATGGGGAGACTCTGACTTAGAGATATATCTCTCGGGACCCCTTCACCAGAGATGTTAAGAATTGCTCGGTGACACACCCCACCGTTTCCAGTAAAAAGCGCACGACTCGGAGCCGACACACCCCACTATTTCCAGTAATTGGGCGAACTCAGGGGGAGATCAGCGTCGCTAATGAGTGTGGTGGGTTCCAGTATTTCCAGTAAACGGTTCTTTATATGACGAAGCCACCCCACTATTTCCAGTATAGTCGTGGAGGCTCACAACGGGTCGTATGGCTCGTTTCGAGACGTGAGCCCGACCACACACCCTCCCCCCATCGTTTCCAGTAAAGTCTCTCCAACCACTCCCCGGTCCCAAGCCAAGGACACTAGAAGCTGCGGTAGCTTTATTATTAATTGGGTATAGCTAGTCCATAGCATCAAATAAAAGCTGTAGAGAAGAGAACTAGAGGTGGTAGGTGCCGCTTCGATTGCGACCCCACCGCCTGTCTCGAGCCCGCTTTACTGGAAACAGTGGGGAGGGTGTTGGCCCATCGGTCATGGGGTTCCCTCGAGTATTTACTGGAAACGGTGGGGTATGACGTACGTCAGACGATATTTGAGACCAGTTGATCTCCTTTCATACGAGCACTTTCCTGGACGACGGATTTACACATCGACGACGGGGGGAGGGGTCCTCCCTCGCGGATGTAAATACCGCGAATTCAGCTTGCTCAGCCACTTTGCTCTCCTCCCCACGTGTTGATAGCCGCTCTATTGTGCCGTCACATCCGCGAGACAGGTCTTCCCCAATCCAATTATCGTGACTATTGGTGGCTGGAGCTAGCTGTCGGGTTCAGAACCGACTGGCCCAATGTACTGGTTTTCCCACGTTTCACCCTCCCGCCACTGCCAGTAGTAGTAGCGGTAGGCACGGTCGCTCGTCTGTTTGGTCGTTTTGATTGTGATGTACGCCCCGCTCGGGACATCCTCGTAGTCCGCAGGGTCCGTCGAGATGTCCCGGTTAGCCAATGCAGTACGTTCGTCGTCGGAAATCGCCTCCGCAGCCTGACGCTGAGCGGTTTCGCGCTCGTGCTGGGCGCGCTTCCAGGCGGCGAGCTCCTGAGCGTAGCTCGCGACGCGCTCGAGGCGGTCTGATGACTGGCGCTCCAGTGGATTGAGCACGTATGCTGGCAGGTCTGGTGGGGCAGGGCGGTCGGCTGGCTGGTCCCCCATCGTTACCCCACATGTCCCGAACTCATATCAGACCGTGGGGTAACTATCACTCCCCCTGCATTTCCAAGTATGGCCACATTCGGGATCTCGATAGTAACCGGTAGAGAATACTTGTTTGTAAGGCCAATATTTTTGTCTCCTACTGCTCGCTTGGATTCCACGCAGGCTGTGTGATAGCGGTTTGGAAGATGGACGCCTGCAAATCATTGGGGGTCAGCACTAGGTTTATACCGATTCGAGCGCTTTCTTCATGTATGAGCCTCGAAGAGACGGTTGATTACCTCGCTGAGGAACTCGACCTTGAGCGAAGTGCCCACGTCCGAGAGGTCGGTCAGTCGGTCGCAGAGCTCCGCGACTGATCAAAACAGTTCTCTGAAATCCCGTTCGACGAGTCCAGACTCCAGATAGTCGATGAACTCCTGCTTTGTCGGCCCCGCTTCCTCGAGGAGATCGTCTCGCTCTGCGCGCTCAAGGACTGCATGAGCAAACTCTGTACAGTGGTCTTCGTGCCGAATGGCGTACGTCGACAGTGCGTCACGCCAGTGCATATCCAGCTCGAACTCGTCTAACTGAATCTGAATCCCGTCTTTTCGCTCCACAAAGTCGACACCAAGCTCTTGCAGTTGCTTGAACCGAATATTGTTTCGACGGACAGTGATGAGGCGCTTCGAGTCGACGATATAGGGATCAACCCACTCCTGCCAGGTTTCATCATCGAGGTGCGTGCGAGGCATCTCGAAGTCTGGATTCACACTCTCAATACAGAACTGCAGCATCGCAATCCCCGTTCGATGATTCGCATTCGGCAGCGAATGCCGGAGAATGAGATTTGATATCACCTCACCAGCGACCTGTGGAAGTGGTGCACCCCACGTGACGTGGTCGAGAGCCTGCCGAATCTTCTGTGGTTCAAACTCCTTGTAGAGGCGGAACTCTTCCACTTCTCTCACGTCTACAGCCGCTTCGAGCAACTCCACTAATCGAAATGCGACGACTTGACCCTCACGGGGCAGCTCAGCAATTCGGTCGCTGAGCCACTTCTGGTCGAAGTCAATCTCGGTTGCGTCTTTGATTTCCGTGCCGCTCTCATAGAGGACGTAGACAGGGGTATCAAACGGATAGCCGATGAGCTTCGTCGCGCCGTCTGAATCGTCACGACGGGATAGAATCTCGGACTGAGAGGCAGAGCTATATTTCAGCGAGAAGTTCTCAGCTTGGGGATGGTGGTAGTAGACGACACGAGCCATCTGTGCAGAGAGCTTGGTGACACGTGGTTAAATTAACTCGGCGTTCGCGCTATCAGGCCCCGGATGTGGCTCTGCATTGCCACCACAATATCTGGGTGCATGTCGTCTGGAGATATCCAAGACCAGGACTTCTTGGGGCGGTTGTGATTATGTCCACGAACATAACGAGAAATACTGCTCCAACGGTCGGGGTTTAACCAACGACACCGGCCTCTCTCGCCATCTGTTGGTTAAGAAAGTGCAGGAGCGATTCCTGTGAAGACCCGGTCTCTCGAAAATCATGACTCGACGATCGCGTCGGCAATCAAATTGAATTCACAGATTGCTTATTCATCATGAGGAGCAATCATCTCCCGCACGAACCGGAGATACTCCTCTGCAACCCATTCACCTCTGCCGGTGAGGGAGTACTCCTTCCGGCGCTTGTCGCTTTCCTTAGTCTGTTTGCTGATAAGCCCAGAGTCGACCATCCGATCGAGACTCGGGTACAACCGTCCATGATTGATGTCCTCCGGGTAGAGGTCTTCGAGCGCATTCTGGAGGGTCACCCCTTCCATGGGCCCGAATCGGTGGATAAGACAGAGGAGATAGATCTGAAAGGCAGTGAGGTCTGTCGGTAAATTATATGTCGAAAAATCACACGAACCAGCCGGTGGGGGATCCTGGTCACTTGCCTCCTCCTCGTCCGGTGGGTCTGATTCGGCCACATTCATCCATCCCTGGACCAATGGTTAAAATTCTATGCTATTATTCAGACTGTATAGCTAGTTACCATATTTCACACGGCCGGAGCCGACTGATCTCCTGTACCCCTTCGCTCATCGAGGCATGCTTCGTGTCTCGTACTCGGTTTCGTGTCGGTGGGGTCAACACTCTCTCCTCGAGGTACGACAGCCCGAAGAATCCGACTGGCTTAGCACTGAAGAGTGGTTTGGTATACCACACGCAGGTCTTCTTTTTGATTTACATTCTATAAGACGTTTAACCTACCATATCAGATATCACTCACAACAGCAGGTAAGACATGATCTGCTTTCGAATTCTGTACATTGAACACGCCATATATCGTCTAATTTAAACTCATTAACTTACATTTCTAAGGTATTATATAGTGCCAGAATGATGCACTAAGCATGGGTCATCGAGAAGGAGTCACACGATCGCTGGTCGTCCTAATCGCGTTCACCGCAAGTACCGGCATTGTGGCCGCGCAACAGAGCGAAATCAATAATTCCCTCACCCAAATCGAAGAGTTCGTCGCCACAACCCTTGGTCAGATTGGCGTGATCGTCTTCCTCATCGGGGCTGCGGTTTGGTTTGTCTCCAGACGCAGTGCCGATCGGGCCCAGTGGGGTTGGCGCGGAATGTGGGGCGGCGCTGGAATGATCGTCCTCTCCGTCAGTTACAACGTGTTCGTCAGCCTCTTCGAGAACCTCGCCCCGGGGATGATCGTCCCAGTCCTCCCCTGAGCAGTGTACTCAGGTGAGTCGAGAGCGGGCTACCGCTCTCTCCACCCACATCACTCTGACCTATGACGGACAGTCTCCCCCTCACGGGGTTGGTGGTTGTTGCCCTCCTCGCACTCCCTGTCGTGAGTGCGGTCACAGCACCGACTGGTCCCGCGCCACACAACGGGACGCGTGCGTTCATCTCCGACGACCGCGATCCAGACGCCGGGACGCTTCCGCCGTTCGTGCTCTCCACCCTCGACGATGTCGTCCGTGCGGAGAGCGCCTCTGTGTCGAATATCAGTCGGATACGTGATTTCTCCTACGCGACGACTCAACCACCGTATCGTGTCGGGCCAAACCAGCAGACGCTTCGTGAGTATCGGCTCGCCCAGCTGAACTCGATTCAGCGCAACGAGTCGACGAGTCTCTGGCTCCCCGACTCGCAGCGCTCGAACGGAACCGTCGTCAAAGACGCCCATATCACGATTCTCGGAACAAACAAGGGAGTACGTACTGGCATCGGTGCCGAAGGGGGCAACCACTCTGAAAACGACAGTGCCCGACTGCTCATTCCCCGGAATGGGACGGTTCTGACGCATCTCGATTATTCGACGCTCCTCCCCAATCGGACGTGTACTGTTGGTGGCGACACCAGGACCTGTCTCTCGTATAATCTGCTCGAGCAGCAGGTCGACCGGCGCGTCCGAATCGGGAATCAGACCTGGGGGAGTGATTCAGCGTCGCCGCGTCAACTCGAGTACGACGGGGCGAGGGCAACCGAGCCGACGACGATGCAGGTCCGCGCGACTATCAACTCAATCGTCGCCGTCACGACGAAGACCTACGTCCGCGACGGCGGTGGCTGGCAGCTCTCGAATACGACAGCCGATGAGGTGCTCACCCTCTCGCACACGGTCCAAGACAGCGCACCTGTGGTCGTCTCCACAAATCAGGACCTCAGCGTCACGCAGACAATCGTCCGCTCCGAGGACGGGATTGACCGAATCATCCTCCGGTTCGAGGGCCCACAGACACTTTCCGATCGCCGACTCTGGAGCTATGCTCGGTTCAAGGGGTCGGCTGGGCGCGTCCAGAACGTCTGGGGCGTCTATTCGCAGCGCCAGTACACGAATGCGACACGCGGTCGACGGCTTCTCACGACGTCAAACACCACCCGCTCGCTCTCACCAAGTAACACGACCCCACTCAACCAGACGCTCGCACAGCAACTTGCGGTCACAGACGGACGGCAGCGTACCGTCCCATTCCCGGACGTCCTCGAACTGCGGCTCACCGCTCGCAGTCGGCAGCCCACGCTCCGCTGGACGCAGAACACGAGTGTCACCGCTGCTCCGGAGATCACGAGATTGAACGGCTTCAATATGTCTGGCAGCGCGGCCCCGCTTGACCGGCGTGTGAATCTCACTTCGGTGCCGCCTCGCAGCTACACGACGATCGTCGTCACGAACGTCGACCAGCCAATTACGGAGGTTCGCGACATCCACAACGACTCGATTCCGCTCACGACGCAGACTTTTCGCGAGCGGAATGCAAGCCTCTCGACGACGATCCTCAACGAGACACACGCCAAGATCCAGCTCACCGACGTTGCCACTGGCCAACCGCTAGCGGGCCGAACCCTCTGGCTCAGCGGGGCCGCTAAGGGACGAGTGACGACGAACACCGACGGTACAGTCGTCGTCGATCGGCGTGACCTCTACGTCACCGCCTCGTTTACGGGCGCGACCAACGTCTCCCAGAACGTCTACTACGGATCCGCAAAGACGCGAGTCGCGTTCAAGCCGGAGCCATTCAACATCTACCAGCTCCTCACCAGTCTCGCGGGTGCGCTCGTCTCGGTGGCGGCGTTTCTCGTCTTCTTCGCACCGTTCGCGTACATGCGGCGGGGAACCGGCTAGCACTCGTGATGCCCGTACTTGGATGTCCACTCTAGAACTCACGCACCAATCGCACACCACCAAACTCAGACCAAAACGATGACCGGATCGAAATTCCACGTCCCACTCGACGTCGTCCACGACAGCATCGGTCCCGATACCCTGACATCCGCCCAGCACGGTATCGCGACGCTGCCGACTGACGCCACACTGGTTCCGCTCGCCGCCGTCTTCACCGACTGGATCGCGAACTTTTTCATCTACATCCTCACCGGGATTCTCGGCTTCATCGGCGAGCTCATCGCCAACGGGATGCGGACGTTCATCATCTTCGACAGCCCCTACTCGGACCCGACGATGCAGGCGGCCTTCCAGCACAATCTCGATATCTTCCCGCAGCTGCTCGTGATCATGTTCATGGCAGGAGTCGCGACGAAACCGTTCGCCGACCAGCGCGAAGTGACGAACTTCATGTTGGTTTGGAAGGCGCTGAAGGTGATCATCTTCGTCGCCGTCGCCCGCCAGATCATGCACTTCGGACTCCTGCTGACGAACGCGGTTATTCGCCACATCTTCACTGCCAACTACGGCGCCGCATTCGGACCAGAGGTTCTGAAATCCAGTCTCGATGGGGCTGCGGCGTCGGGTGCTGGCGTGATCATCGGCGCGCTCATCCTGAGTATGGTCTCCGTGGCGGGCATCCTCCTCGCGCTGGGCGTCTTCGTCCTCCGTGAGTTCCTGTTCAACGCGACGTTCATCCTCTTGCCAGTCCTCGGGGCGATGCTCTTCCTGGACTTCGGGCCGCTCCGCTACACGTCGGAGATCGCGAAAACCGCCCTCCGGGCGACGGCCTATATGCTCCTCGCCGGAATCGTGATGGCCGGTCTCTTGCAGACCGGCGCTGCGGCTGCCGGTGCGTACGCGGACATGGCCGGCCAGGGAGCGACGGCCGCTCAGGCGCAACAAGCTGGCGATCCTGGATTCGGGGAAGTCCTCGAGGCGTACCTCTTCTGGCTGATCGGCCTCGTCGCACCCGCACTCGTCGGCATCAAATCAGCGGCGATGGCCGGGCTGTCGCCGCGGCGGATCTCGGGTCGTCAGGGTGCGAAGAGCAAATCGAGTTCTCAGAGTTCGTCGACGAACCGGTCGGGGGAGAAGTCGACTCGTACCGCCCTGATGGAACAGGCGAGGCATGGGACATCGAAGGGGCTGAGTTATGCTGATCGGAAAACTGGCGGAATCGGGAGCAGCGCAGTCAGTAGGGCTGGATCTGCAGCAGGTCGAGCAACGAGTGCAGCTGGAAGTACAGCTACAACAGTCTTCTCGCAAGAGACTGTCAAGACAAGTAAGAAGGTGGGGGCTCAAGGGAAGAAGAGCGGTAAGCGTGCCGCTCAAGATGTTAAGGCCGGTGCCGACTATGCGACTCGAAATCTCCACCAATCACCCGTTGACTGGGCGGAGGCTGGACTCGAGAGATACCGTGAAAACCCCGCTGTCGATACGTCAACGGAGACTGGGCCTAACCAACAGACGATAAGCGATTGGACGGATGAATCCCCCGACAAGAACCGGTCAAAATGAGATGACTGGAACACTGAGGATTGGAGATCGTCTGAGGAAGGTGGTTGTGGAGCTTCTCTCAACGAGTCTCTTTACAGCAAACTATGTACTGGCCCCACTTGGGGTCGTCTGGGTTGTAGTTAATACTCCCTCCTCGGTTAGAGGAGTAGCCGCTCTTTTAGGTGTTCCAGCCATCTGGATGCTCCCTTCGTTCACTGCTGCTCTGTTGACTGGAGCGATTTACCCGATGCATGGTGAGAATACCAAAAGTGCAGATATTGATTGGGTCTTTGGGATTCTCATTGGTTCAGTCGTATTAACAGCTGTATGGTTCCTCCCGGCTTGGGAGAACAGCTGGACCTCACTTGCAGAAACCCTCGCTCCACTTCGAGTCTCATCAATGTTTGACCGTTTGTGGCTTATGGGTCTCAGTTGGATTGCGTGCATCCCCCTGATGATCTCGACGAGTCTCGGCACTGCTACGGACAATATCAAAGAAAAATCCTCGCCATCAGAGACGGTTCAAACTGATGAACCGGATACGTCTGCTCCCAGGGCCACAAAGCTTGCTAAGCATAAAGCATCTCATCACAGCGACTATTCTAACCAGTTGCGTCCTGCTCTCGATGATCTCGAGTACGATTGGAAACCCGCTCCAAATGTTGGGTATCGGGACGTCGGTGGCCAAGATGAGCTGAAGAAAGAGATCACGCGATCTGTCCTCCGACCACTGACTCGAATCGACGAAGCCTACGAACGATTCAACGTCTCCCCACCGAATGGAATTCTCCTGTACGGCCCACCCGGAACCGGGAAGACGTTATTCGCCCGAGCAATCGCCGGTGAACTCGGCCATCCGTATCTCGAGTTATCTGCGGGCGATATCAAATCTCGGTGGATCAACGAGTCGACCGAGCAGGTCAACCGACTGTTCGACGAAGCCGAGCAGTTCGATCGGTGTGTCATATTTATCGACGAAATCGATGCGCTGCTCGCTGGTCGCGGAAACGACCTCCATCGAGAGCATGCCCAGGTCGTCAACGAGTTCCTCGCGCACCTGGACGACGAAGAGCCGAATTTCCTTGTGATTGCAGCGACGAACCGAGCTGACCTCCTCGACGAGGCTGCCAGACGCCGAGGACGGTTCGACCAGCAGTACGAAATCGGCCTCCCTGACCACGACGCTCGTGGGGCAATCTTCCGCGTCCGACTCCGCGAACTTCCGACTGCCCTCGACGAGGACGACTACCACGAGCTAGCCGACCGCTCAGACGGGCTCAGTTGTGCTGACATCGTGGGGATTGTCGACGACGCCGCAATGCACGCTGCCGAGCGTGATGCAGAGGCAATCACGCTCAGGGAACTTCACGAGTCGTTCCCCGATGCATCAGACAAAAGTACCTAACAAATGCTGAATAGTACGAGAGAACACCCCCACTGGGGAAACAATTAACTATCTATCTCAGTAAGGAAATAATCACATGGAGACCTTCCCCATCGCAGGTCAGATCATCAACATGAAGTTGATCTTCGGTCTCACTGCCCGCGAAGCTGGCGAGGTCCTCATCATCCCATTTCTCGCCCTCGGCATCGCCCAGAGCCTCGGGTTCACCGGCACACTCTTCCTGATTGCTGGCGGCATCGGTCTCACACTCGGCATCCTCATCCTCCTCGTAGCGCCCGCTGGTCAGCGACCGATCAGCTACGCCCGTGCTGCCGCTGACTACTATCTCTCGTCGAACTCGTACTACAATCGCCGCACTCGACCCGAGGCAGAGACAGCTGTCGTCCAGGACGTCGTCGGCGTCCGGCAGGAGGGACTCGACATCGAGACGATCGAAGCTGAACAGGAGCCCGAATCGAGGTGAACGCATATGGACTCTGCATCCCCCGACGAGACTACTGACGAACCGGTCTCCGACAACGATGGGGAACACGAAGTAGACGGGCCAACGAACGGGAACTCTTCATTCGATAGTTCAACCGGACAATCGGCGACGGGTGTGGCAGCAGACGATTCAACCTCGACTTCGAACTCTAAGGTAGAGAACGGTACCCAGCCGACTGCGGCGACTCGTAACGGAGCGCCGTCGACAGCGCCCAAGTCCGATCTCGAAGTCCTCCGGGCACTCGATAAGTTTCTCGATGACATCGACACTGACCTCCCGACCGCTCGCGAACGAGCTCGGGCTCGCGACCACTTCGACCTTGAGAATTGCCTCGGCGAGTCCACGACCACCCAGGAGAAACTTGGCTTCGAGTACGTTCGTGACGACGGCATCGCCGTCGACGAGAACTGCTACATCGGACTGCTAAAGATCCATCCCCAGAACTGGCTCTCGCTCAGTGACCAGGCGAAACGCGACACGATGAGCGCATACATGTCGTTCCTGATGTCGCTTGAGTCCAGTGTCGCTGTCCCCTGCTATCCGAAAACCTTCGACCTGACCGGTCATCTCGAACGCTTCTACACTGCCGGCGCGAGCATGGCCTCGCGTGGCCAGACGCCCATCCTCCAGTACGGACGCAAGTTCTACATCCAGTGGGCGAACACGAACATCGAAGACGAGGACCTCAAACAGCGCGATTTCTACATCGTCACGCGTGTCGACGCCGGTCAGGTCCACAAGAACCTCGATTCAGGGAGTGTGTTGAGCCAGCTCGGGACGCTTCCGGTCATCGGCAGGATCTGTTCGGGCATTGTCGATCGAACACCACTGGGCAACTCCCACGAGGAGGCTCGAACCGAACTCTGTATCCGCGAAGTCCGGCAGCGACAGCGCCGAATCACGAACAAGCTGGGCCGGACAGACGTGTCCATCGAACGAGTCACCGACCGTCAGGAGACGATGGAGATCCTCTATCACTACTACAACCACGTCGACCCGAAGTTCGAGAAGTTCTCCCACGCGACAAAAACGGAGGGTGAGCACTGATGGCGGGGCGATTCGACCGCCTTCGCTCGTGGCTTCCCGTGGGGAGTAGTGAGCCGAGCATCGACGACATCGACGACGAGACGTTCGACCGCGCTGCGGAGATCCTCGAAGCGAATGGGGACGACCTCACGAAGGAGAACATCCGTGAACAAGCCGAGTATCTGCTCGAGGTCGAGGACGTCGACGAGGGTGAACTCCGGCTCGGCATCGTGCAGGACGAGACCGAACAGTCGCTTGCTGACCGAGATGTCATTGCTCCGCGCCAGCTTCAGGAGGTGTCGAACCTCTTCGAGTCGGGATATATGGTTCGCAATGACCAGTTCGTCCGCATCCTGACTATCCACGGCTATCCCGAGCGCGTTCCCCTCGGGTGGCTCGAGAACCTTTATACGACGAACGACCACGTCCGCGTTACCCAACACATCCAGCCCCGCGATACTGGGTCAGTGCTCCGCAAACTCCAGAAACGCCTCACACAGCTGCGAGCCCGTCTCCACAAGAAACACGAGAAGAACCAGACCAACACCCATGAGGCTGAGGCCGACCGCGACATGGTCAAAGACCTCATCTGGGATATCATCCTCGGGGAGACGAAGCTCTTCGACTTCGCGATCTACATCGAAATCATCGCCGACACCGAGCAGGAACTCGGTGACGCCACCGAACGCGTCGTCGAAACGCTTGGCGCCGCGAATGCCAAAGCCGTCACGCTCGACAAACGCCAGATCGAATCACAGGACGCACTCGCGCCGCTAGGCGACGACCCGATCAAGGCCACCCAACTCATGCAGGAGACTGCTGTCGGGACGATGTTCCCGTTCATCGAGCCCGCTGTGGCTGACCCGGAAGGCGTCTTCTACGGATTCGACGGGACAAACACGCCCGTTTTGCTTGACCGCTACCGGCTCTCATCGTACTCGAAGGCGATTGCCGGAAAGATGGGGTCAGGGAAGACGTTCGCCGAGAAGCATGAGATGTACCATCGCCTGATGATGGATCCCGAGATCGAGATGCTCGTCCTCGATCCACTCGGGGACTTTATCGACTTCGCGAACGACCTCGGTGGACAAGTCATCCGCTTCGGCGGCCAGAACACGGTAAATCCGCTCGAGATTCGCCGTGGCATCGACGACGTCGCTGATGACCCGTTCAAGAAGAAGTTCCGGTCGGTGATGGAGCTGTTCCGCACGCACTTCTCGGCCGTCGCCGACCAGTCGCTGAGCAAGGAACAGGAGGGAATTCTTCGGCGAGCCGTCCGTCTCGCCTATCTCAAGTACGGAATTACCCCCGACCCGGTGACGCACGAAAACACGAGTCCGACGATGCAGGACGTCCTCGACATCCTCCACGCGCTCACGGACGGCGACCAACCGTCGGAGTTCATAGAACTGCACGAGGATGCAAACGAGGAGCGCGTTCGGCCGGAAATCGAACAGCTAGAGCTGCGGTTCAAAGAGGCCGACGAGAAGTACGCCTACCAGCTCCTCCTCGGTCTCGAAGCGTTCCAGCACGGTGGCGAGAACGACAATCTGAACGGGCGAACCAACGTCGAACTCGACAATCGCCTCGTCGTCATCGACATGTCAATGTTCGCCGATACCGGGCAAGCACCGCTGTTTATGCACGTCATGTTCGACTGGATCTACCAGCGTGCCCAGAGCAGTGACCGACGGACACAGGTCACCATCGACGAGGCCCACTACCTCCTACGGCGGGCGGCGACGACGGACATGATCGACCTGTTCATCCGGCACAGCCGCCACTTCAACACGGCGATCACACTCATCTCGCAGACGGTCGACGAGTTCATCGCGAAGTCGGACAAGAAGTCCGAGGAGGCCGTGGAAAAGGCACGGAACGTCTACAACCTCTGTGACATCAAGCAGATCTTCCACCACGAGTCGGTCAGCGACGCCATGATCGACTTCCACGGGCTCACACCCTCCGAGCAGAACTTCATCGCGACCGCCCAGACCGGCGAAGACGGCGGCTACTCGGAGTGTTTACTCGCCGTCAACGACTGGACGAAATCACTCGCGCTCCACGTGAACGACTACGAGATCCACGTCCTCGACGACGATCTCGACCCCTGGGAGTATCTCGTCGACCAGCGGTACATCGACGCGGGCGACGTCAAGTATCTCGCTGGGGAGGGGCGTGTCGACGACTACGACATCCCGGACTCGCTGCTCGATGAGGCCGGTGTCCCGACAGCGCCGCAAGGCCGATGACTGATTCGCGTCACTATATTCGCATCGAGCCCTCGCGGGAACGCGTCGACCCATCGGATATCGTCTCCCGGCTGGCTGGCTTGCGGAAGCTTCGAACGGGGTGGAAAATCAAATACGACCCGCGAAAGAGCCCGCCTACATTCGAGTTCCTCGCACTCACACAGGGCGACGGCGCTCCAGTTCGGTTCTACCTGGGCGTTGATGACGAGGAACTCCTCCCGACTCTCGAATCTGAGTTGCAGACTGCCTATCCAGCGAGCTACGATATCTATGAGGAACCCGTCGGCCTCCGAGCCGAACTCGCCAGTCACGGTCATCGCGATGACGAAAACGACGCAGACGTGAATGCGGAGGGAGGCGAGACGGCACTCGGCGATGGGGGCGATGTCTCACTCTCCGATCGGACGCCACTCGCTGCCCGCTGGAGCGGCATCAGTGAGCGGAGCCGGGACTGGATGACGCCGATCAAGCAGTACTCCCAAGTCCAAGAGGAGGCCACTCGTTCGGGGAACCCAGCGCGAGCCCCACTCGCGACGGCCGTCGAGCGGCTCACCGATGCGACGGCCCCCACCGCATTACAAGTGTTGTTCACCCGGTACAGTAGCTGGCAGAAGCTCGCTGAAGGTCGGAAAAAGCAGATCGAGACCAAACACGATGGCGCCCTCCAATCTGCACGAACCAGTCTCGCCGATATGGTCTACGGTGCCGACCAGGAGCGCATTCGCGATCGTCGACGTGGTCGTGACCCGCCCCACGTCGGTGAGAGTACCCGGCAGACGTCGAGTGCGGCCAGTGGGGAGGTCGCCTCACGACAGGTGCTCATCGACCAGAAAGGCCCCTCACAAACGTTTCTCGTCAACCTCCGCGCTGTCTCCATCCTGCCCGAGGACTCCGATGACATAGAGAGAGCGCAGGCGTCGAACAATATCGAGACGCTGGCGAACGCGTTCAACCACCTCGACGGCTACTTCTATCACCTCGACGGCAGTCGCGTCTCGAAGAGCCTGACGAACATTCGGAACCCAGCTCGGAAGGAGTTGAGCCGACTACTGAATCGGTCGTTCAACCAGTCGTCAATGGGGAAGCGCCGCCCCCAGCTCATTCTGAACGCGGACGAACTCGCGAATTTCGTGGCGGTGCCGAGCGCGCAGACACTGACCACCGAGGGCTCGCGTGGCGCTCGTGGGAAAGAGCGACTCCGTCAACCACTACCGCTGCCCGACCCGGATCTCCTTGAGGAGTTTTCCGGGCCGGGCATGGCGGTCGGGAAGCCCCTCCGAAACCGGAACGAACCGCTGGACGAACCGATTTGTATTCCGCCGGACCTCTTGACGACGAGCTACATTCGGGCGGCGTCGACGGGAAGTGGGAAGTCGACAGCCACGCAGGCCGAGATGCTCTCGCTTCACGAGCACGTCGACGGCCCCACCGTCTTGCTGGAAGGGAAGGGCGATGGGATGGCCGAGCACTATCTCCATGCCCACTACGCCACGAACGGGAACCTGGACGACGTCTACTATTTCAACGCGCCAGATACCCTGCCGGCGGTCTCGTTTTTCGATATCCGCCCCGCACTCGCGATGGGACGGTCGCGTGAGGACGCCGTTCAGGACAAAGTTGAGCACTTCCACGAGATCATGCGGCTCATTCTCGGCGAGGAGCGCCACGAACAGGCGTACGTCGCCAACGAGATCCTCACCTTCCTTATCAAGGCGCTGTTCGACCGGGAGTACGGCCAGGACGCGTTCAGTCTCGAAGATCTAATTCAGGTCGTGTTCCGGATGAGTCGGGACCGAACGCTTCCCGAGCTCTGTGAGGCGAACTCGCATATCGAGCAGTCACTCGTCCAGAAGTGCCAGGTCGACGACCACCAGTTCCAGCAGACGATGGGGGCCGCGGCGAACCGCCTCGACAAACTCGTCGAACACGAGCACCTCTACCAGATGTTCACTCACGTCCCCGAGTGGGACAACGAGGCCGAGGAGTACGTCGGGAACGCCTTCGATTTCCGTGAGTTCGTTAACGACGACGCCGTTATCCTGTTCGACCTCGGTGAGTTCCGGGCTGAATCCCAGCACGCCCTGACGATGATTCTGTTGAGCAATCTCTGGGACGCTGTCCAGGGTCGCCGCGGAAGGGGCCGGTCGCTGACCGGGGATGTCAACGACGACGAGGATGCCGACGATACGATTGTGAATATGATCATCGAGGAGGCGGCCCCAGTCGCGACGTCCTCGCTGGTCTACGAGCAGTTCATTCCTCAGGGGCGTGCGTTCGGCGTGAGTCTCGGTCTGATCCTCCAGTACCCCGAGCAAGTGGCGCAGTACAGTACGTCCGACCGAGCGTACACGGAGATTCTGAACAACGTCAAGACGAAGCTCATCGGGAATATCGCGACGGATGCGAAGCTCGCCGAGTCGATGGCGCACGAGAACCTCAGCACGTCCGAGTTCCGTAATCGCATCACTCGGTTGCCGGACGGCGAATGGATCGCGCAATTGCCGAGCCCTCGGTTCGGGGAGACGGGCCCGGCACCGTTCTCGCTCGCGTCGCTCCCGATTCCGGAGGGGCACCCAGAGAGCGATGCACCGCTTTCGGGCGACGACCGGCATCTCTTCGAGGAGCAACAGATTCCCCGGGTGATGCGGCGAACGCAGGACGAGTGCAGTTTACCGGGCCGGACGAGTCAATTCACTCGCGAGGAGGTTCGGGAGACGCTCGACGAGGTGGGCGATGATACCGACACAGAAGTAGCACCGTCGAGCGGGAGCACAGCACCCGCTGGGGCCGCCGACGGCGGTAACCCATCTGACACACCGTTCTTCGGCGCGAATGGCGAGAGCGACGACACAGGCGTCTCTGCGAAAGGCGGGAAAGAGAGTACAACGGACGATCCCAGCACCTCATCGAGTGACGAGCGAAATATCGGGAGTGCGCCCATGTTCGGCGCTACTGCAAGCGAGCCGCAGGACCCCGAGGGAGACACTCAGCGCTCGGCTGCGGGACAGGTAGCGTCAGAACACCGTGAGGAGCACAGCGAGGCATCAGAACTACAAACCACGAACGGCGGCGAGGACGCAGAAGATTCGGCGGCAACGGCAGGCGGGGATTCGCCGCCCGAGCACGTGAGCTATGACGCGGACACCGAGTGCTACGTCTGTGACATCTGTAGATCCGAATATACTGCGTCCGAGGAGCGGAAGGCCAGTGCCTGCTGCCAATTCGCGCGCAAAGACGACGTGTTCGTTGCCGCCAAACGCGCTCGCTCCACCGCTTCGTCGTCTGGTGAACTCTTCACTCGACTCGGGACCATCACCGAGCACGCCGAATCGTACGACATCGAGGTGACTATCCAGGACTTCGCATTGCTTGATGACGCTTCTGAGGAGTCCGCCGCCGCTCCGAACAGTGGGTCAGAGCACGCACAAGATTCGGAGGAGAGTCAGAACCCCGATGCGTCACACTCAACCCGTTTCAAGGACGCAACGACGGGCATCCCGGATGAGACGCTCCGCGAGGAAGGCATCACGCGTGATGAAGCCGCCTTCCTCGGTCTCGTGCTGGATGCGATGAACCACCAGGTCGAGGAGTATTCGCTGCTGGAGAGTATGACCGTGTTCAAAGAGCCATTCTCCAATCTCGACCTCGAGACGCTCAAAGAGAAGGAGTTCATCGAAGAACACCGTTCGTTCTGGCAAACGTACTATACGGTCCTCCCCGACGGGCGACGGTTCCTCGATCGGTCACTCGATACCAGCCCAGGTATCGGCGATCTCGGTGAGAAAACGCCACACAAGGCTGCCGTTGTGTTCCTCGAAGCGTGGCTCACCCAACAGGAAGATGTTGCTCGTACGGCCGTCTACCATCAGCATTCGGAGGATGTCGTATTTGACGTTGCGGGGTTCGATGCCGCTGACGAACTCGTCTGGGTAGGTGAAGTCGAAACCCCGAGCAACAATACCAACGCGCTGCTCTCAGATTACGAGAAGCTGGCGACCGTCGACGCGGCTGCTGTCTGGGCGTGTGAAGACAAAGACCTCATTCTGGAGATCATCGAGTCGCTCACAGACTCTGACACAGTCGATATCTCGTTGACGTCCACGCAAACGCGGACGATTAGTTCGCTTCGTGCGGCGATCAACGACTACGACCTGTCGGGGATGAACGCCCTCCATACGTTTCGGAGTCTCAAAACGGAGGTCGACCAAGACCTATGACTGGGGAATGGCGAGAAGCAACTCTCGAGGAACTGCACACCTACTACACAGAAACGTTTCCGAACCAACTTGACGCCCTCCCGTCATTCCTCACAGCCAGTGGCCCGAAGCAGTACGCTATCGCCTTCCGCGAAGCATACCCAATCCGAAAGCAGAACGCTCCCAATCGGTCGTTTATCCGCCGCGATACCTGGCAGACCAGCGACTCCGGCGAACGAACCGTCCAGCAGTTCGGCTCAGTGGACGACCTCGTCGAATTCTTCCAGTACCCAGCACGCTACGACCCCGCTCAAGGGAGTAACTACGCGCTCGCAGACCCGGATCTCCTAGAACGACCAGAACCACGCCCTGACGCAGTCTACTACGCGCTCGATCACTGGGAGCGACCATGGGTCCTCGCGGTCGATATCGACGCGAAGGACATCGCCGCACAGCGCGCTTCCAGTGATTCAAGCGATGGGAAAGCCGACGATGTCGGGACTGAGCAGCTTCGTGCCACAGGTATCCTTGACAGCCCGCCTGAGGCATATCCCTACACGTTCGACGATATCGAGCAGGCCCTTGAGTACGGATTTGCCGTCCGGGACATCTTCGAGGACGACTTCGCGGCCGACGAGACGATGGTCGTCTACTCGGGGCAGGGCTGTCACGTCTACTTGCTCGATGCGGATCGCCAACACCACTACGACGAGCAAAGTCGCGAAGTGATCAACGATCTGCTCCTCGACGAGTACGAGATTCCTATCGATCCGGTCGTCACCGCCGACCGGCGTCGGGTGATGCGGCTGCCGTACTCGATACACGCCGACGTCTCGCGTGTCGTCCAGCCCATCGACGATCCGGGATTCGATTTCCGGACTGAAGCGACGCCCGAGTTCCTCCAATCATGAGCCGAGACACGCCCACAAACGACGAGTACACGGCGTATCGAGTTGCAGCACTCCCACGAGACAAGGGCGAGTTACAGCTCACACAGCTGTTCGAACGCGGGTATCAGCGGTGGACGGTCGATGGCGAGCAGCAAACAGAGAAGATGCTCACAGACATCGAGCGGTTCACTACCGACGCGTTCGCACCGAGCACTCGGGAGGAAGCAGCCGAGCGCCCCTATGTCGACGATCCGGGGGCACTGGCCGTCTTGAGCACTCTTGGCGCGGTCTGTATCATGGACCATCCGAAACTCGAAGATACGCCACCCCGTCATCTCGCGCTCCTCGGTAATCTCCGCGAACTCTACGTCAACAATATCGCCTCACTCGTTCGCGAGTACGATGACTGGTCGCTCCACCAGGAGATCGCCGAAACCCTCTACGCAAAAGATCCCGGCGAGGACGGTGTCCATCCGGGGCGAGTCTGTACGGACATCACCGAACGCCCCAAGTTCGGTAAGGGGTACTACCTCGAGATCCCGCTCGTCGCCGCCTCACGAAAGTGCCTCGCTCGTGCGGATGGGGATGAGAACCAGCAGGGTGAGATCCAGGCCCACATCGCGGACAACCACCTGTACGTTCCTGTCTCGGATTTTATGGAAAAGTACCGCGAGTACGCCGAAGACGCCTTTGGACGCCTGCTCGCGGTCCAAGAGGAGACGCTGACGGCGGAACAGCGGAGCTGGCTCACCGCGAACGAAACGGCGATCACTGACCGCATCGACCGGTTCTTCCAGGCCGGACAGACCCACCGTGTGTGGGAGAACTGGAGTCGGAAGAAGCGTGACCTCCTGACGATCATCAACGCTGTCTCCGCTGCTGACGACGATGTTGCCCAACTCGGTGAGACGCAGACTGCACGCGACCTCTATGAGGCGGTTGAGATATACGAGCCGGAGCGAACATGGGAGCGAAGAGTCTGTGAGTCCATCTCCTCGCCGCGAAGTCTCGGCACAGTTCTCTCGCGGAACCGCGATCACGCGAGTGTCACCGTCGAGAACGCGCGCTTGAATCGGTATACACTCTCCGAATACAGCGACGGTGCACAACCCCTCCACGTCGACAAGCTCGAAAATCTGTTCGAGCTGCCCTGTATGGCGGCGATGGACGAGCGCCTGCAGGAGAAGAAACCCGTCCGGAAGGACCTGTTCAACCTGGTGCGATTGGCGTGGTGGCTTCCCCAGTACCGGGACGCGAGTACGGAGGAATTCATCAGCGACGTGAAAGACTTGTTCTCGCGGTGGCCCTGGTACGACGACGAGGTGACTGAGTACCAGATCCGGTACGAACTCGACAACGACATCGGCGGCGAAATCCCCCTCCCGATGAATTGTGGGAATGATGATATGCAGCGGTACTGCATTGGGCGCGACCAGTGCCCGTACTCGATCTATGGGAGCCTCCCCTTCCCCGACGAGATGTACGAGCAGATCGATGACCAAGGAGCGTCTCCTTCACAGTAACTGACCGAATCGAGCGGACGCGGTCACGTTTGACAGTTCGCGTATCTATCCCTCATCTGTATATCGAGAGCGTTCAGAACTGAGGTTTGCAAATACGAATGAAGGCTTCTCCGTGAGTAATTGAGCAGTCTTAGCGGTTCTGACCCCTCGGTTTTCATTTATCGTCGGAACTTGCGTTCATATAGGATCCGCAACCTTATTCCACCAGTTTCCCGTTTCATCGATATTCAGCGGGTAGCAGCCGTCACACGTTGCATATATCAACGAGAGTTCTGAGACTCGCTTTCAGATAACAAAATACGCCCTCAAACCAGGCTTCCGCTATCCTATGCAATTCTGCAGCCGTCAAATCAGACTTCGTACCTCGAAAACCGTCCAAAGGAAGGGTGGGGTACGAGGTGTGAATCCAGTGTGTTTCGTGAGAGGGATTCAGGGGGACGTTGGAGCGAGGCGTTATCTGTGGAAATATCAGTTTGAGAGGGTACTATACAGTGGCCGGGAGGGGGCGGAGATTGGGAGAGCAGTGAGGGTGGTAGATGTGTGGACAGGCGGGGGAAGTCCCGGGTGGTCACGTCTCTGGTAACAGTATCTACATCTGTTTTAGTTTTTGCATGAATTAACTGAAGGAGAGACACTCTCTCATCATCCGTCCAGGGTGTACTACTGCGTCGTGGTATCCGTGGCTACCCAGTCAGGTGTCCAGTGATAGCTTGATCTCTCCGCGTCTTGCGTCAGTCTGATAGGAGTTCGCAGAAGTGTTCTTTCTGACGCAGCAAATCCTGGACTGATTGAGGTCAACGTAACCGACTCAGAGGGTGTTTTCAGCTGTGCGACACCCGCTCTATACATCTGTCGCTAAACTCGACGGAAGTAACGTCCGAATACACCCCAACAAGTTATTATACGACAATGGACCTACTGTTGAGAATGTCAACAAACAGATTTCAATCTTTGGACGATCTCTACCGTAAACTTCGAGAGAGAGTTGGTGACCGCCATATCCACTACGGGTTCGGGAATCCGAAAGAGCCAACGGTGATGATCGTTTCATATTTTCCTAGCCACTTCCAGGATGTGCCGGATCTCGTACCGGGGATGTCCGCAGCGGAATATCGGCAAGTCTGTCAAGTAGAGCAATGGGAAAAAATAAAGAACTACGACCTTTTCAGGTCGTACTTCGCAAAATTATTTCTCCCATCTGGGGTGACCAACGGGACGTGGAGAGTCCACTCGAGTCGATGGTTGGATGTCGTCTACGAGACGTGTGCATGTAAAACGACAGAGCCAAAAAATGAGATACCCAGCGTCGTCGAAGAACGGTATCTCGATCTACTAGAACCCGAAATTCGACTCGTGGACCCAGACGTGATAGTCACTGCCGGAGAAGTGGCGACCCAGAGTGTGGCTGATGCCCTGCTCGGCGCCGATGCTCCAAGTATCGATAAGATCACTGAGAGAAAATACTGGGATCCCGGGTTGTACAATACCCACCCGACAATGATCCCCACAGTCCACTGGTCGGCCCCAAAGAACAATCCGAATAACTTGGAGCCATACAATCGAAGTCTGGCCAACGCCCGAGATCTTCTCCATCCATATTTTTCGCACGACGACTAATAGCTAGATTCGTTCAATCCTCAATCCATGCCTGTTATTATTAAAAATTTGAATGGTGTTTGTGATTTTGAATTCGACGAGGTAGAGTAGGCTGAATACGCTCGCTGGATCTCTCAACTGCTGGGGAGGATTCGCGCAAAACTATGGATTGCTCCGATCAGCCCTATGAGTACTCCCCCGTGAGGAGGCGTGGTGACCTGTATAGCGTTGTCCGCGCCGGTGAAGGGCGACGGCGCTCAGCGTACCCGGCCTTCAGGACTGAATCCGTCTTGTAGCGGAGGTCGTGGTCCGCTGAGCGTCCTCGGTGAGCGTCGCTTCGGAATCCTCGCTCGTGGCGGCCGTCAGGACGAGGACGTCGACATCCACAGGGAGGTCGAGGTCGAAGCCGGGATAGCCAGCAGCACGACGGGTCGTGAAATCACCGGTGACGAGGATAGTTCGCCGTTTGTCGTCGGCAGTGACCTCGAAGAGGAAGCCCGCAGCACCTCGCGTGTGGCCAGCTGGAACGGGATGAACGCGGAGGCCAGGAACGATCTGCGTCCACTCATCAATCGGTTCCAGCTGTTTGAGCACGCGCTCCGTATTCGAGAGTTCGTAGTGGTCAGCGCCAGCCGCGAAGACGTCCTCGAGGATGGTGGCTGTATCGGTGGATGAGAACCCCCGTCCGTGGCTGATCCTGAACAACGATACTAATCCGTTCGGCGACGAGGAGTACATGACGGTCACGCTGACGACGACACCCCATGATGAGGGTTTCCCTCGACGACGCCGACTGGGTCGAGGGCGGGATGCCACGCCAGAGCTACGCCTCACCGTGGGCAGTAGCGTCGCCGAAGCACACCGCGATTGTCCGACGGCAGGGTCGCCTCAAGGAAATATTCGTCCAAACCGTCGTCGACGAGCTTAAGACCTATCTCGAACCTCCAACGGACACTCCATGAGGATCCCATGCTCGTTCACGAGACAAACGGTGTTGATGCTGCTGGTAACGCCGACGTGATGGGTGGGTGATTCACCATTCGTCTAACCGGTGATTCTCTCTGTCATTCACCTCACCAGCTAGCTCGTCTAACACGCCTTCGGGAACGAACTGCATGAAGTACTCTCTGGGTTGGCCCTCCGCTGTTCCGTGACAGGGCAAACAGACCGTCACCAAATTTGGCAACCGGTGCGCGACCTCCTTACTCTCTGTCCGTTCAAATTCTACCAGAAACCGGTCAATGTGGTGTACAGTCAAATCCCGGTCGAACTCCTCCATGTGTACGTCGCGAGAAAGACCACAGATAACGCACTCTTCGTCATCTCGCTGAATCGCTTCTTCTCGTCGCGTTTCCCAGAGCGGGCCGTACGACGTTTTCCCCAACTCGCCCGGCGACCGATGCCGTGGGGTTTCACCGAACGCTCGTACAGCCTCGTTCCACGAGCCGAACCGATTCGAGTAGACCCCTACCGAATACGACCCCAATTCCGTCATCTCTGGGCCGGAGGGAACGTACCCGAATACATCTTTCAACCGATAGAACTCCTGCTCCAACTCGTCATCCGTCAACTGGTGTGGTTTATTCACATCCAGATTGGCAGCTTGGAGCGCCTCGTTCCAGGTTCCGAACATCGTGATATACAATGATGCCGGGTACTCGCCCAATTGAGAAGCGCCTGAGAATGACGGAGATTGACCTAGCTGCTCTGCAATCGCTTGGAGGTGTTCAATCGCTTCGTCACGTGAGACGTCCGTATTCCGATGTGGACTGAATCCTGCTTCTCGAAGGGCCTCACTCCAGGAATCAAACGCCCGGTAGTACCACCGCGACGGTAAGTGACTGTGCTCCCGCATATCGAATATTTTGGGAACACCTTCCACCATCACAGCAACCGACCTGATCTCCTTCAGTAAATCCTCACGCGTTACCTCTTCGAATCGTGGAACGGGCTCTAGGCCAGCAGCGTCCAACGCCTCCGCCCACGATCCGAACCGGTCGATGTACGGTACGTACGTGAACGCACCGTGTGTCTTTGTGTCGGTTGTGGTCGGGAGTTTGTCGAGACGAGTCGCTAGTGCCCGTAATTCATCCAGCAGTTCCTCTTCTGGAATCCGGTAGCGGTGGTTCGGCTCGAATCCAGACTCGGTTAATGCGGCATTCCATGACCCGAACCGAGACTGATACGTCGACACAGAATAGGCGCCATAGAGGTGTACATCCTCTTGTGTCGGTGTCCGACCCAGTTCAGTCGATAAATCGGTTAGTTCTGCACGAAGTGCGTCTGTCGAGATGTGTTCGACGGGGGCCGGTTCAAGACCTGCTCGGTCAAGTGTTGCACTCCACGACCCGAACGCTCGGTAATACCACCCAATCGGGTAGTCGATCTCCTCCCGCATCTCGGTTCTGGTAGGAGTGTATCCGAGTGACGACGCAACAGACTGTACCTCTGTCAGCAACTCTTCCGGTGTGACATCTTCATACCGAGTCGGTAAGTCGAATCCCGCTTCTGCTAACGCATTTCGCCACGACCCAAATCGTGCTCGATACGTTGCTGGTGTCGGGGCATCGTGCGCCACTAAATCTGCGGTCATTGGTCGACCGCCTCCAACGGCGGTCGAGACATGGTGCAGCTCTTCGAGAAGGTCATCGCGACTGTACTGCCTTGACCGCCGAGGGATCTCCAATTCTGCCTTACGAAGAGCATCGCTCCAGCTTCCAAACGCCCGCGTCACCGTTGAGGTTCCAAACGTTCCATGTTCATCGTAATCCTCTTTTCGAGGGGTGTATCCGAGTGAATCTGCCACCCGTTGAAGGTCCTCGATGAAGTCGGAGTCGGAGAATTCGGTATGTCGATTTGGAGTGAAACCTGCTGCGATAAGTGCCTCGTTCCATGTGCCGAACTGGTCAATGAATGGGCCACGGGAGCAGATCCCGTGTTTCTTCACGTCAGACTCTTTCGGTGTTCGACTTACAATCTCGGCTATTCGACGCAGTTCATCGAGTAACTCTGCTTCGCTGAGACCCCGAACCACATTCTGTTCGAGGCCTGCGAGCTCAAGCGCATTCGACCAAGATCCGAAGCGAAGACTGTAGGTTCGACTGCTGTAGTTACCGTGTCTGCGGAGACGCGTCGTGGTTGCCTTTCCATATTCGTCGTTGAGACGATGGATTTCAGCCAGCAGTTCTTCATCAGAGATCCGATTCCCCATACTGTCTCATCAACAGGACATAGGAAATACCGTCGGGGTGGCTCTACTATATCGATCCATCTCTTTCTGGATTTGCCAGACACCGGAAGGTTACTCTTTGAAAGCCCTCGGCCGCTCGGCATCCCCCGACCCACGCTGTGCCCTTCGTTTCACTCGGTGCTTATGGGGTCGGGGGACGACCGAGGCGGCCTCGCCCTTTCTGAGTCCGCCAGGCCTGTCGATGATCCACCGAACAACGTGGTCGGTCGGACAGGTGTGTACGTAACGGCCCGCCCCGCTCGCCGCTGCCGCCCTCCGCGTCACTCGCGACCGCCCATTCCGGGCGTGTGGGCGCTCTCCGCAATCAGATGTGGTCATCTCTGTTTTAGTGAATGCCGGACCAGCCCAAGCCCCACCGCCCCACCCTCCGCTCCCGGCTTCCCTCCGGTCGGCCGGCAGCCACAACCCTTGTCCCAGTTTGAGGGAGGGCGATCGATGAGGAGCCAGCAAGCTGGTGCGAGCGGTGTGTGTTTGTCTGCCCCCGGAGGGGCGGAGGGCACACTAGAACGTGTCCCTGAGCAACGATGTCCGAGAAACGTACTCTCACAGCCCGTGGCGGGATTTCCACATCTAACTGATGTGAGCGGGGGTCAAGGGACATCGCGCACTCTTTCCGAGCGACAAACCGAGAAATGCTCTTCAGCGGAAGCCTAGTGTCGTTCGAAGCTACGTGCGGTGAAGCAGCCGCTGAATACGATGCCTAGTTAGTTCTAGACGGTGGTACAGGTACTGGTTTAGCCGGGTGCTCATACAGAAATCCCACGAGATTAGATAGGGAACCAACAACTCCTTGATGCCTGGTGTTTTGATTACTGTTTAATGGGTAAGGCCGGGTCGAAACTATCCGCCAAAGAGCGGATAGGATACGAGGTTTTCTTCTTTACCGCAGTCTACGGCCTCTACAACGTCTTCCTTGCACTGCCGCTAACCATCGATACCGTTGTCTTCATAGCTCTTTTCGGCTCGTTGTTTGTCCGTTACCATCTCGTGGTCTCCGATGAAGACTTGGACGAGTCCCGTGCTGCACGAATGACCGGTACCGCCATGTTCGTGGTATCCGTAGCCATTAGCTCTCATCTCGCGTTCAAAGCGTTGAAATCGGCGACAACAGGGTTTGGACCGGGATTGGAGCCGTATCTTGTTCTGCTTGGGGGAGCGGCTTCAGGAGTATTTCTAATCGCCGTATTCAATCATTCCGTGTTCCGCTACGATGAGCAGCGACGGGCGACGTTCAGAGAGAAGGCCGAAGGTGAGGACGGACCGATGAAGTATATCGCTCGAGTATCGTTGTTTCTCGAGCAGCAATCTGAGAGGGGGAACTACGAATTCGATGTGGAGGATTCTGTCGACTTTGAGAAGTCCAGACGTCTGTTTCTGAAAATGCGTGAAGGCAAGATCTCACCGGACGAGCACAACCAGCTGAAGCAGCAATTGAAGAGGCAACGAGATATCACTCCGATCCTGGTCGTAGGGTTTCACACGTTGCTATCAATCATCCTCCTTTTCGCCTTCGTAGCGACGGCAGAACTCTTTACCTCGACAGAGTCGATGGAGATGCTCGGATTCAGCTTTCTGGTTATCGGTGTCTACAATTCGTTTATACTCCTTCATACCCGGTTCGGGTTGCGGAGAGAGATTTCTCGGAAGCTTCGAACGATGCCTGTCGAGCTAGTAACTTGTATTATTGTAGCGTTCGCGGCTGTGTCGAACGCCGATCTGATCCATGGAGCGGCGATACTGGTGGTTATGCCGGCTGCACTGTATCTGACCTCTGGTTGGGGATTCTCATCCAGTAAGAAGCTGTTCCTCATCTTGGCACGGTTCATCGGTGAAAATCCTAGTGAAGAGTACGTCGAGTTGATGAAAGAGGTGATGGACAAGGAGGAAGGGTCAATCTGACTTTTCTGGCAGCAATTATCCCTGTGATTCGGCGTTTCCTCAAACGCCTTCCTATTTCTCCAGCAGTTTGAGGTCGTGTTCCTTGAGTTTCTCCCTGCTTCGATCTGCTTCGTGGCACCTGCTGTTTTTCAGGGGCCAGTATGGGTGAGCCCCGCCATAGGCTCGTGATTCGATGACCTCAAACGACGATGCATTTCACGACTGCGTGTTAGCTCCCGACGCGATCCTTGGAACACACACCTTCGAAGACGTCCTGTTCACCGACGAGACGGAAACCCCGGTGAACGTCCTGACCGGCGAGACACCGGCACATTCGCAAGCAACCGTCGAGGAAGCGAGGGAGTTCGCTGCGAGTATCGACACGGAGACGCCCCAGATCGCGCTTCCGGCTTCCGTCGAGTCGCAGGTCGAAACACAAAGCAAGCCCTACACGCCGGCCGCGTTCTTCCACTTCAAAGCGACAGGCTCGCTCGAACGCCACCGCGCCTACCACACCGCCTACAAGTCGGACGCGTTCGCGGTCGACTTCGAGGCTGACAACGAATCGGGCGACCTGACCATCACTGTCGAACGAGCGGACGAGACCTGAGAATCCTCCGTCACGTCGCGAGCTACTCCGAGGAACTCGCTGAATACCGTGAGCGTGAGGCCCTCCTTTCCGAAGCGGAGGAGGAAGACGAGATTGAAAAACGGCCAGACGACCTCCCAGATGACGCCCCATCGAAGGCGACAATTACGATCAAGGGGATCAACGATAACCGCTACTACTACTGGCAGTGGCGGGACGGCGACAAAATCCGTTCTCAGTACAAAGGTCCCGTCAATCCCGACGAATAGACGAGATTACGCCACAGTCGGATGACCGATGGTTCAGGGAGACACCCCGTCTGCGAAGTGAAAGACGGGAGCTGTTAGCGCTCGGGTCGCGGGGCAGTCTCGTACCGTTCGATGTCGTCGGTCTTCTCCACCCGGTCGTAGATCTCGCGAAGCGTGTCTTGTGCCCGGAGGAGTTTGTGCTCATCGAGGAACTGCCGACCACTCTCACTGATTCCGTAGAACTTGTACGGTAAATCGTTCCTCCGGCGGTCTTCGGGCAGGAGGACTTCCTCAACGATGCCAGCGTCGACGAGCTGCTGGAGGTGCTGACGAATCGTCGTCTGGCTCTTGCTCGGGTTGACGTAGTCGAGTTCCTTCAGCGTCGGCAGTTCCGACGGATGCCCGAGGATGTCCTGGAGGAGCGCGAATCGTGTCTCCTGGGTGACGACGTTGAGCCGCTCCCGAACGGACTCCAAGTCGCTTGGCGGATGATCGGACGTACTCATTACACCACATTTCGTGTAGTGCGTGCAAAAGCGTTTCGCTCAAATGCGAATCGGTCTTTTGCGATACGGTCACCGATGTATTCGCCACATTGAAGCAGGGTACGGGAGAAGTCCCGGGTAGATGAGTGAGGGGCCGGTCACTATCGATGAGCTCGCCGAGAAAGCCGACGAGTATCTACATGATGCCTCACTCACACCGGAAGAATACGAAGCGCTGAAACAGAGTGTTGCGGAGCTCACGCCGATCTTCTCAGCTGAGAATTCGTACTTCGTTCTCGGCAGCTACGGGAAACACGAAATCCGTCGTCTCCAGCTCGTGAAAGATCGCCTCAACCGGCAGCCCGGTGCGTACGCGTTCCTGATGGTCGACATTCGAAGCGAGTGGACGAATACCTACCTCAAGTTCCGACTGCTCGCCGATTACACGGACATCATCGTGGGTGTCGCCGAACACGCCCAGGGCGGATTCCTCGTCGAGCAGGGCTACTTCACAGCCCTCGAGGAGTACTTCACGAAGACCCACGTATTCAAACGCGAGTATGATTCGTTGGATGTGGATACGATCGACACGGGCATCGATATCGAGAACCCGTATAGCGGAATGCAGACTGCGATCTTCGAGATGCTCGACGATGCTGGGCGTCTCTGTCAGTGGTCATCTGAGGACGACCTCGTCGAGTGTACCGAGGCTCTCGTGAGTGATCTGGATTACCCATAGACAGACACGAATCGTTGACATCCTGCGCCTGAAGACGCGGAAACCCCACGCTACCGCACCGCCGAGTTGGGATATTAGGGTTTTCGGCGTTGGAACTGCGTCAGCCGTTCGCGGACAACCGCGCTGATAATCACCTCTTCGTGAAGGAAATCTTCGAACCACAAATCCTCCTCGGGATTGCCATCACGGCGCTATCGCTCCACCTCGTGAATGGCATGCCCCCGACGCAGAGGCCACGCCGGTACTATCGAGCGACAGGCTGAACGGCTCGACTCGCTCGAAACCCGACTCGCGGCCGGAGAGGACGAGCTCGATGAGGCGGAACCGCCAGGGCCCCACGACTCGGCATGCGTCGCCGATCAGCGCAGCCATAGCGTGGCCACCTGTACCGGAGACACCGCCAGCAGCAGTGAGGCAAGCGGTGGTACCGACGAGGACGCTGAGAGTGGCACGACGGACTCGTTCATGGGCCGAGCATGGCGCTTCGTCGGCCAGGACTCGGAGTAACCCCTGCGTATTTCGCGCCCGCGAGCGGCGAGGGCGCACCCTGCGTGCCTTCGTACTCATGGCTAATAACCACACAGCGACCAGCGACACAGCGGCAGAGCCATCGAACCCGTTCGAGAGCGAGCAGGCCCACGAGTGGGTCGGAGAGGCGACAGACGAGCCTCTGAACGCGCAAGCGTCGAGCGAATCGAGTGCGGACGGTTACGAGGACACACTGGGGGGAGACGAGCAACAGCCCCTTGGATACACCCGGTGTCCCGAGTGTAACGCCCGGCAGTTCGTGGCGAGACAGCTCGTCTACGAGACACGCACGTTCGACGAGCACGGCGCGCTCGCGTCGATCGGCGCCAACCTGCGCGGCGAACTCGAGTTCGTCTGTGCGGACTGTGGGACCTGTCTGCGGGAGATGCCCGCCGCTCGGCGGACGTTCTACGACGAGGTCGGCGTCCTCCAGCGGGACCTCCAGACGGCGGTTCGTCGGCAACTCCGGTGCTGGTTCGTCAGTGTCTGCCGGTGGCTCCCAGGAGGACAGTTGTGAGGCGGACATCGTGTGTCTGATCGGCCCCGACGCAAACGGTTTGCTGGCGGGGGCCGTAGCGATGGATATGCCCGAGATCGTCACGACCGAGGACGTCCTCGATGGTGCGCCGCGGCTTGCTGGCCGGCGGGTGAGCGTCCTCCGTATCGTCGATTTCGCCCGGGTGGAGTCGGCGGAGTATGCTGCCGACCAGTTGGATCTCTCGCTCGCTGAGGTCCATACCACGCTCGCGTACTACTATGGGCATCCCGACGAGATGCGGGCGATCCGCCACCGCCAGCAGGCGCTCGACGATCGACTGCGCGAGGAGGCGCTCTCCCCACCAGAGCCGGTCGATCCCTCCGACTCGTGAGTCACTCACCGTCGATTCTCGCCGACGACTCCCCTGTGTGATCGCAGGGGTTCACACTGGAGGACGTCACGTCACTTCGCGACAAACTCCGAAAGTCCCTCTGGACCGAGCAACGCGCCGAGTCGGTCGACCTCTCGATGGAGCACGTCACCAAGTTGGTGCACGATGCGCGGGGCGCTGATGAATGAGAGCGGTTCTCGATACGAACGTCCTCATTTCGAGCGTCATCGCAACCGGCGTCCCCCACGACATCGTCGTCAAGGGATTTCCTAGCGAGTAGCAGATTGTCGTCTCCGTTGCGACGCTCACAGCGTTTCGAGACACCCTGCTCAAATATCCGGAGAAATGTCGCCACATAATCTCTCCGTCAACCGAAACCCAGAAACGTATTTATACGAATGCGGGTTAGTGTAGACACTGATGCTCTCCAAGGCCGGACTCGCCGTCATCGACGCATTGAGTACCGGTCGTGACGCGACGGCAACTGAACTCGCCGAAGAGAGCGGATATTCGCGGGTTCATCTCTATGACGTCCTGGATGAATTGCTGGCGTCAGGGCTCCTCGCCGAGCGCCGCGGTCCGAACAACCAGCGGCGGGTCCACGTGACCGACCATCCAGTCGTCGAAGCATACCGGACTCTCCAGTCGGACCTCGGCCACGTCACCTGGGTTGACCTCCTCTCGCCGTCGACCCTCCGGGTCTGCTGGTACCTCGACGAACCGCGTCGGGTCGCTGAGATTGCAGCGCGGCTGATGATTACGCGACAAGGCGTTCACAAGGCGCTGTCGCCGCTCAAGAATCGAGCGATGCTCTTCCCATCCGGGCCAGAGTACGCGTTGAGTGAGGATCTTTCGCCACTGCTGGCGTTCGCTCGTGCTGTCGTGCGCCACGAACACCGGACACGAGTTCGGGCGGTCGCTCCGAGTGCAACCGTTGAATGGTGTGATCCACAGCGGGCGCTCGTCCGCGTGCAGACGGCTGCGGATACCACCACGTTACGGGAGGACTCCGAGTGGGAACTGACCGGACTCGCTCGGTTCGAAGAGTACGGTCTGCAGTTCTTCCTCGCTGGCGAACCCGCGTTCTGGTATGCCCCTGATGAGGACCTCACCCCTGCTGAGGTGGTGTGTCATACGCTCGTCCTCGATAGCGGGTCCCGCCGCGTCAGCTATGCGATGCTCCTGATCGAGAGCGTCGGCATCGCACAAGAGACGCTCGCTGAGACTGCAACGTGGTACGATCTGGCGCCCGTGATTGATGCGATGTATCGACCACTCCACGGCGAGTTCGACGGTATAGAGGACCTCCCAGTCGTCCTCCCGAGCAAATCGGAATACACGGCGCTCAAAGAGCAGTACGGTGTCTCATGACTGTGTTCTCTGGCGGCGACGCGATCGAAGCGTTTCTCGAACAGTTCGACAGTTGGCTCTCAGAGTCGGTGACGGTGTATCTCCTCGGGGGATCTGCGATGACGATTCAGGGACTGAAAGACCAGACGGAAGATATCGACCTGGCGCTCGGCATCGTGTCTGAGTTTGAGCACGTCTGTGAGGCGCTCCAATCGCAGGGATTCACAATCGTCGACGAGCCGACTGCGGCGTTCGAGGGCGTCGGGACGACCATCGAGCTTCGTGACGCAGCGCGCGGCTTCCAGATTGACCTGTTCGAGCAGCAAATCGTCGGCAAGGTGTGGATTACTGACTCGATGCACGACCGGGCAGCGGAGTTCTGGGCCGGTACGCACGCCACCGCATACATCCTCAGTGATGAGGATATGTTCTTGCTGAAAGCGGTCTCCGGCGGGGACCTCGCGAGTGGCCGTCGACGCGATATCGAAGACATGCGAATATACGCCCAGCGTGGACTGGACTACGACGTAATTCTGAGCGAAATCGAGAACCAGCGACCGTTCAACACCGGCTCAACAGAGGCGCGGCAGATACGTGACCGCTCACATCCACTGTTCACGATCGAGATGGCAGTGACCTCACTATCGGGACTTCCACGCACGTTCACGACTCGTATCGCAGCGTTCGCCACGGAGTTCGAAGTCGAATACACTGTCCTCGGGGCTGTCGACGATGGGAGTAGCGATACCGAGGCAATCCGAGAGCGAGTCCTCGCGAATGTGCGAGCGCTGTCCGACGACCAGGGCGACGTCGTCGACGAAGCGATTGACCGACTCATTGCAAAGGACGTTCTCAAGCGCGATGGGGAGTCAATC
The DNA here is from genome assembly GCF_023074835.1 of Halomarina salina. Classification (NCBI taxonomy): domain Archaea; kingdom Methanobacteriati; phylum Methanobacteriota; class Halobacteria; order Halobacteriales; family Natronomonadaceae; genus Halomarina; species Halomarina salina. The sequence continues at coordinate 100,335 of NZ_JALLGW010000004.1, read as the reverse complement.
CACCTCGATGAGAGGTAAGTGCTGTCTGGTACGTTCATTGGGCAACGTGTTGTTCTGACCGGGCGTCGCGTCTCCGTTCGGATTCGACGTTACCCCACAAAACGCAACGAAATTGCTGCCGTGGAACGACTGGCTGAAGGACCGGTACGTCCGCAAGAGGTGTTTGTCGGCCCCTGAGGGGTGCAGGGGGCACTGCTGAACAATCGAATTGGTGTGCCCGTGACTCGAATGATGACTCAACAACACTCGACAATCGACAGCACCGCCTGTGTCTCGTTTTCGGAGACTGAGGACCGCGCAGACCGGATGAGTGGCGCCATCGACGACTGGCTCGACCAGTTGCGCGAGGGCGTTGACGACGCTGAGACGAACGAACAGTTCCAGCAGTGGTTAGACGTGATGAGCCGGTTTCACGAGTACTCGATGCAGAACCAGCTGCTCATCGCGCTCCAGCGACCCGATGCGACCCGCGTGGCTGGGTTCAACACGTGGCGCGAGGAGTTCGACCGGACGGTCCAGAAGGGCGAGCAGGCCATCTGGATCTGGGCACCGATCATGGCCAAACAGTGCCCTGCGTGTGGAAACAGCCCGTCGTACTGTGCGGACTCGGCGTGTGAAGGAAGCGAGATACCGACTGACGAGTGGGAGCGCGGTGTGGTCGCGTTCAAACCCGTCCCCGTGTTCGACGTCTCCCAGACCGAGGGCGACCCACTGCCCGAGGTGGACATTGCTGCTCATGGGGACGCGTCGACACTCTCCCCGGCGCTGGCGGCCGTTGCACAGGAGCGGGGGTACGACTACTCGCTCGTTCCCGAGGCCGAATGGTCCCATGGATCGGCCAAGGGCGTCTGTGCCCCGATGTCTGACCCACCGGTCATCGAGGTTCTGGAACGCGGAAACACCGCCGACCAGGCCCGGACGACGATCCATGAGTTCGCCCACGCTGAACTCCACGCTGAGCGCTCGGACGATGCGACGTCGACAACGGAAGTCGAAGCCGAGGCGGTCGCGTACGTCGTCGCCCAGTACGTCGGGCTCGACGCCAGTACGTCGGCGTTGTACGTCGCCGCGTGGAGCGACGGGGCTGTCGACACTATCGACGAGCGACTCGGGCGGATTCAGTGGACCGCTCGTGAGCTCATCGAGGCGATCGAGAGGCAGTTCGATGCCTAATCGGAGCGCCACCGACACACTCTTTATCGATTCGCTGTAATCTGTACTAACCAGCCATGTCACGCACGTCGACGAACGCGAACGGTGCTGTCGTTCGTGAGTTCCTCTCGGTCGCGGACCTCCTCGAGGAGCCACCGCTGGCTCGTGTGTACGCCCATCTCGCTCAGAACGAAGAGTCGACCGTCCAGGAGGTCATCGACGCACTGGAGCTCGCACAGGGGACTGCGTACAGCTACATCAACCGGCTCGTTGATGCCGGTGTCATCGAGCAGACGACCGACGATCAGCCACGACGGTACATTGCCCGCGACATCGAGCTGACCGTACGAACGGGCGATCGGGAGTACACCATTACCCCGGTCCTCGTCGACGCGGTCGCGCGGCGCACGAGCGACGAGGACATCGACGCGTACATCGAGCGCCACGGTATCGACGGGCTCGCGACGGCGCTGACCTACGCGGTTGCCCGTGAGCGTGGGGAGACGACCCACCGGCTGATGGCACGAGATCTCGAGTGCTCGCCACTGGCAGCCGAGCTTATCCTGCAGGCGCTTCGCCCGGTCGTTCACGAGCACTACGACATCGAGGCGTCGGGCGCGTCGGTCGCGGCAATCGAGAACAGCGATGCCACCGACGACGCGTGAGTGCCATCCACATCGCCGACACGGGGCTGTTTCTCGCGATGGGCCAGCCCTCGAACGAGCGGTATCGGGCCGTTCGACGGTTCGCTCAGCGTAACGACATCGTGTTCGTGGTTCCCGAACGCGTCTATGCGGAACTGACTGCTGACGCGTCCGGTCCAGACCCACTCCCGGTCGACGTCGCCATTCAGGACGGATGGACCCGTGTCGCGGAACCCCTGACGTACTCTCATGGACTGGTTTCGCGAACGATGGACGGTGTGCAGCGATATATAGCGAACGCTGACGACCGACCGGCCGACGAGGTCGAACGGGCCGATGCTGCGCTCGCGGGCCTCGCCGCCCACGCGTTCGCCGAGGGGACCGCGACTCGGGCGTTCATCTATACGACCGACCGTTTAGCTGGGGAGGGTGCTGAGGCCGTCTTCGCGAGCGAGGGGTACGGCGACTCATTCACGTATATCGATGGGTTTCGGTTTCTCGATGAGTTGACCGAGTAGCTTTGCCGGTCGCGTACGTCATCTGGCACTTCAAGCTGAATATGAGCAGTCCGATTCGATCTGCTGTTCCGATGTCGACACCCTCTCGTCGGCTATCCGTGTCTCTTGCTGCGTCGTTCAGGACCACCCTCTGCAAGCGATGTGAGTTCCTCTGAGAGACTCGCTGCGCGCTGTGCCAGTCCTTGAAAATCCGGAGCGCCCAGTGCCACCGTCGATGTGGCCAGCTGGTCGTGAACGGTCCGATAGATGGCTTCTTTATTCGCCGCATCCACCTGCTGTCCCGTCTCAATGCCGATCACCCCTCGCGATTCGAGCTCTTGTTTGACGCCATCGGCGAACTCCGGCCCGACGATGACAACCACGTGCGGGCGCTGACAGAGCGCATCGATCCGTCCGACCTCCTCATCGATGATTGGCCGCCCGATTCGTCGCTCCGTGTTCTTACAGGAGACGTACGTTGCAAACGCCGCAGTCGGATGGGTCGCCCAGACATCGACCTCTCGTGACCCGCCATCGGTTGCGTCACACTGTGCATTCGTCGTCACGTCGTATCCGAGCGTCTCGAACGCACAGGCGACGACTTCCTCGAGCGGTTCTCGCGTTTCACCCGTGAATGCTGGTGGTGTGGGGGTAGATTGCCTCTGAGTCATCGTTTTCGGGTCGTGTGGCCTTGACTCACGGCGCTCGATACCGATCGGTCGAGCGTTATCATCCGTGATGAGTTGATGCAGTCGGAATCGAACGAATTCCTCGCTCTCGATGTCGTAGATATCGGTGACCCACTTTGGAAGGGCGAATTGGGTCGCGTTGTTGTGGCGGGTATCGACGACGAACGACTCTGTAAGCCCCGTATGCTTGTCGTCGCCCCAACGGTCAAGGACATCTGTGAGGGTCACGCGCAGTGAATCGCCTGCGTTGATGTCGTAGAGCCGTGTCAGCCCGTCGGCGAATCGAACCCGATCTCCGCTGACCTGTGACGTCGTTGGCTCGCCCGCCACAGCAGGACTCCCCGTGGATTCACTGATTGCCTTCTCACCCTCGTCGGAGATGAGCGATTGAATCTCCAGCGTGATGCGCGAGTCCTCCTCGATGTCGTGCATCGCCATCAGATCACTCCGAAGAGAGAACCGGGTCGCTGAATTGTGATTCAGGTCGACGACGAACGGTCCGTCTGGAACGGTGGTCGTCCGGCCATATGGCGTCGCCGCCTCGGTCATTCGGAGTCGAAGTGCGTCGCCTGCACTGAAGCCGTGCTGTCGAGCGATGCCCTCGGCGAACTCGATGCGTCCGTTGTAGCCGACGAGCGTCGTGAGTGACTCTGGCATGGTCAGGACCACCGCCGAAGTGCTCCCGCGACCTTCTGATCGATGGCCTCGATAACTCCCGACAGATCGTCATCGAAGTAGCCACTCGAGGACGCACAGTTATCGTACTCGACGGATTTCTCATCGCGATTGTGTCGGACACTGGCAACCTGGCGGAATTCGTTGCCCGGGCCGCGATAGTACACGGTGAACGTCGTCTCGTCAAATCCGATTGCGACAATCGTCCGACTGCTCTCTTTGCTCTCGAACTCCAGTCCCTCCGTGTAGCTGGTCCCGAGGTACCTTGGATTGGATGTGACTGACTCATCGAGGGTTCCAAGCGTTCGTATATGTTCGATGACGGCCTGTGCTGCCTCCCGGTGTTCGTCGAGCGGGAAGTACGCCCCGAGGGTGTCACTATCGGGAGTGGACACGAGTTCGAGTACCTGCTTGAGAACCGTATCGAAGCTATCTGCCCTTGAGGTCCGCTTTCGGCGCTCAAGTTCCGCGTGTACTTCCTCACTGACCTTGATTGTCTTGTCGGTGGTCACCGTTTCTACCTGTTCTACTAATTCTACCATATCTACTAATACTTTCCGCCCAGAGAGAATTTCACTACGTTCGTCTAGACGGTGCGAGTCAGGTTCAGATTTGGTTTGGATTCGGTTCGATGACCAACGCCTGCTGATAGAGCCTCACGACCCCCTGGCGAGGTGGAGAGGTGTCCGGTGAGTCGCAGTTCGGCCCGCCCCACTCGGCGCGTGCCGCCCTCCGCTGCGGTCCCTCGCTGTGCTCGGGCCCGCGGTTCGCTCGCGACCAACCAGTCCGGGCATGTGGTTCGCTCCGTTCGTCGCTCACCATTCCGGGCGTGTGCCCTCGACGCCAGCGGGTATCCGTCGGGGGGTCACTGCGCTCCCCCCGCGACGCATACTCCGCTGGCCGCTCGCTCCGGGCGGACGCCGCGCGGTGCTCTGGGGTGCCGGTCACCGCAGAGCGCGCTCGCTCGCGCCCGGGGGCGCTCGCGAAGGCGCGAGCGAGCGCGCAGTCGTGACTGGTCGGGTCGTCGTGTATGGAAAACTGCGATGTAGTAGCACCGCAGTGTCGGACGCTCAGAGAGCGCCTTCAGAGTCTGCAATGGCAACTAGGAACGTATTCAGTAATGAGGTTTCGGTCGATGAACAGGGCGTCGAACAGACGGATGAGCAAGTCGACGAGGACGGCTTTGATGTGGTCGAGGAGACACCAGAACTCCGAGCCTCCGTCGAACAAGAGATCCAGGCAAAGGTGGACGTGAACCACCCGGACGGGATGGTCGACACTGGTGAGGAGCGGATCTACGGCGTGACCCTCGAACAGGAGGAGTGCATCCGGGCGCGGGAGGAAGAGTTGGCGCATATCAGCGCCCAGGCGACGTTCGGCACGCAAGAAGGACGCGCAGAGCGGACGCGAGCGGTGGTTGAAGAGACGTGTGGGCGAGTGCGAGAGGAACGTATGCATCCCCAAGAAGACTTGACGAGCGCGGAGCTCGGCGTGGTGAATCGGCAGGCGAGTCGCGTCCATCAACGGATGCGCGGCGGTGAGAGTCGAGCGGTCGTGGCGCGGCGGATTGCAGAGCGAGTCGTCAGTGGCGAAGACGTGGGGAGTGCCGTCCTCAAGACGATCGAGGATGAGAAGCGCATCTCAGGGGTCATCGTGCCCATCGCAGAGGTGCCCGAGGTCCCAGTGGGTGAGGTGACGGTGGAAGGCGAGATCGTCGAACTGTGGGAGCCCTCGACGCCGAACATCCAGCAGGTCGGGTTGATTGCCGACAAGAGCGCGGTAACGAAGTTCACTGTCTGGGAGCGTTCGAATCAGCCCGTCGTCGCGGAGGGTGAGGTGGTGCGCCTCTGTAACGTCAAAAAGAGCTGGCACCGTGGTCGGTGTTCGCTCGTCGCGACGGGATGGAGTCGAATCGTCTTCCCCGAGCGCGGGCGCTGGTGGGCGTAAGCCGGTCGCGCTCTTTTTTCGCGAGCCACCGCCCCACCCACCTCCACGGTCCGGGCGGCCACGGCCGCCGGGCTTTCGCACTGATCACTGGTGGCGTGCATCGTTTGCCGGTTTTGTTAGACACAGAGCGTGAGTCTATCGAATAGGCCGACCCGACTACAAGTCAGAGTAGAGGGTGTGCACCATTACGAACTGGGCAATTCAATCTCTGTGTCAAACAAGTGCCCTCCATCCAGTTCTAAGAACGCGACGCGTGCTGTTTGGTCCTGTAACAGAGGTTCCTCAAGGTCTATCCGACGTACATAGTCGTATTTGGGACAAGATGTCGCGGTTGATGCTGACGGGTCACCGAACGTGATGAACGTGACCTCCGCGCTCGGGATAAGCGTGAACTCGCTGAACGTGTACTTCCGGGCCGTCTCGAACAAAACTCCGTCGCCAGTGAGGACTACTGGTGAGCGCCCAGTGTTTTGCAGCGAAATCGTCTCCTCCCAGCTGTCGGTATCGCCAGAAAGCTCCCCAGACACCTCGTAATTGACCCCCAACGTCTCCTCGGAGGGTTTCACTATCTGGTCGACCTTATACGATGAACAGCCCGGTTGCTCGACGGTCGTCGCATCTGCTGCCCCATCAGAACCGAATGGGATTGCGTCGGAACAGCCCGCGAGGCTGCTGAGAGCAGCCCCAGAGAGGGCAAGGAGGGCACGGCGTTTCATACGGAACATTACCTATTGGCGAGCAAGTATCTTCTGCTAACTCGAAATTGGACTGATACACTCGCGGCACGCGTCGCTCACTTGGGCCGTTCGATACACTCAGAGCGTGAGTGTATCGTCAGAGGAACGGCACTGACGGTGGGGCAAGGTTCAGCCACACTCGGACGCCGTATTCGATGCCACCAGCGACGAGGAGGACAGCGAGTATTACTGGAACCACGACGACGAATCCAACCAACGTCTGACCTTCTCCGGGAAGACTCCATCCGTGGATGGTGTATCCGCCTGCAACCACCAGCCACAGCGCGAGTGGTGTCATGAGACCCATCGTACAGAACAGCACTGCCGGGACGAACGCGAAGCCGAAGAGAACCAATGCAAAGAATGCAGCCACGGCGACGGCTCCTACGATTCCCTTCTCGATTTCAAGTTGTGGCAGGACGAACAGCGCCGTCGTAACGAGGCTGAAGAGTCCAGCACCGAGTGCCGCGACGAGAACGCCTGTCTCTACCGACTGGTAGCCAGTGAACGACGAACTCTGGAGGTAGACGGCGAGAGCGAGAGAAGAGGAGGACATGAGCACTGGTGAGTAGTAATGACTGACAAGTGTTGCGGTCAACCGTTAGACTCGTCGCACGCATCGCTCACTCCACCCATTCGATAGACTTAGAGCGTGAGTGTATCAGCTCGGGAGTCCATTTTTCACACGGTAGACGAGAGAGCAATCATGAACGAGAGTGACCGTGCTGTACTAGCCGAGCAGTATGCAGATGGGGCGAACCTGAGCGCACGCATTCATCTTCACGAGACGTACGAGGTCGCCGACCGGGACTGGTGGCCGTGGGTGTTCGACCACTACGACCCCGTGCCAGCTGATGCCGACCTGTTCGAGGTGGGCTGTGGCACCGCGAAGCTATGGCAGGACAACGCCGACCGAATTCCTGACGACTGGAGGCTTCTGGTAACCGATTTCTCGGAGGGAATGGCCGCTGACGCACGTGAGTCGCTCCTCGATGCAGGTCTCGAAGCGACCGTCGGCGTGGCACCCGCAGAGTCCCTCCCGTACGCGGACGAAAGCGTTGACACTGTCGTCGCGAACCACATGCTCTACCACACGGACCGTGACGTCGCACTCTCGGAGATGCACCGCGTGTTACGGCCCGGAGGCCGACTGTTCGCAACGACGAACGGTGAGGCGAACATGCGTGAACTCCGGGCGCTCCTGATGGCGACGACTGACCACGAGCCATCCGACAAGGGAGCGTTCACGCTCGAAAACGGTGGGGAACAGCTATCCCACCACTTCGACACTGTCCACAGGTACGAACGTGATACGTTCCTCCGTGTCCCGGAGCTCGAACCGCTTGTCGCATATGCCGCCTCGCTTCAGAAGGTAGACGGTCAACAGGTCGCCGACTTTGCCGACCGAACCGATGACCACCTCGACGACGGCCCATTGGAGATTCAGAAGTCGATGGGACTGTTCGTCGGACAGAAAGCGTAGAACCTGAACGAGAGACGTAGAGCGTGGGGCTATCAGTCGAGAACTGTCGGCATTATCGGGAGGGTGGCATCCGCAGTCCATAGAGGATGCTCAAGAGCCCGAGAATCTGACTCACCTCACCGAGCATTCCATAGACGAACCCCCCAACGAGTGGGACGAGATATGGACCGATGAGAAGTAACACCGGAGTCCAGAATACGAGGAAGAACCCGAGCGCGATGAACAACATTGGGCGTTTGCGACTCCGCCAGTAGCCGCGTAACGCGATGTACCCGACGGCGAGCCCGAGTACTGTGGAGGTGACCGTCAGGACGAGTGCGATGTGCGATTGAACTGCTGGAGTAAGTTGGAGTGGAGTCATCGGTCCCGAACCTCGTCGACGAATCGTGTGAACCGGTCTGCCATCTGATTTCGGCGTGAAATAGAGAGCTCAAGTCCTTCCGAAGTAAGCTCGACAACGAACCGGTCGAGCGTCGCTGTATACACCTTGTAGTGATGCCCCTCGGCGTCTGGTTTCGTCTCCGCTTCTACGAGGCCGTGGTCGAGAAGCCCGTCCAATCGGCGATAAATCGTCTGGGGGGAGACGTCGCAGACGTCGCTCAGTTCCCTCGCTGACATCGGCTCAGTAACGGTTTCGGTGAGTATCGTCTGTGTACATTCATCTGCGAGGAGAGACGCGATGTCACGAACGTCTTCGTCCTCAGTGCCCATTTCACGCGTCACCAGAGCAATCTATCGGACGAGATATAGTCGCCACGACACAGTTCCACGCCGTGGAATCGTGACCCCGGGTTGTTAATATGGGCCACTGTAGTGACACTCGCATGGTCCTCCGACGCGACACTTCGACGCTCGGGACAGTAGTCGGAATTGCCTTCGTCATCGTGGCTATTGGTGGGCGCATCTTCCTCGACTGGCGATGGGGAGAGTCGTTCGCCAATCAACCGGTTGCGTTCATAGTCGGCCTCGTCGCCGCTGTCGTCGCAGTGGGAGTCACCTACCGGCTTGTGCGAAGCTGACCTCAAGGCACTCACAGAAGACTCATTGAGTGCTTCCAGCCATTACGAGACGGTGACTGAGCACAGCCCTTCGTTTCCTACACGGTACGCATCTCTCGCTCGGTCCGTTTGAGAGATGTAGAGCGTGGGTCTATCGCCCGGCATTTGCTGAGCGAAGGTCCAGCGCCCACTCATCGGTGCTCAGACTCCATGGTCTGTCGTTTGTTGTCGGGTCTACGTACTCCAGCTGAGTCCCCTCATGGGACAGTGTGAGGTCGCCACCAGTTCGCTCGCAGAGATACGTAAGAATGACACTCGAATGGGGGTCGGCCTTGTTCGGGGGGACGTAGTAGACGCCGACATGCTGGATGACACGAACGTCGAGAGCAGTTTCTTCACTCGTCTCGCGGACGGCGGTCTCGTCTGGCGACTCCATCGTGTCCACGGCTCCACCCGGCATATCCCACTCCCCCGTGTCGGCTCGCTTCATCATCAGTGCCCGACCCTGTTCGTCGAAGATGCCGCACTTCACCCCGACAAACGGGGTCAGGACAGCGAGGCCGTCGGTGAGTTCTTCCTGAACGTGATTTGCTGGCAATTCGAGCGCCTCGCCATACCCCTCTGAGGCGAGTTCGAGGATTCGCTCGTACCGTTCCTCATCGTACGGGTCGTCGGCGTAGTAGAGCCCTTCACGAGCGATAGCTTGCAATTCGTCGTAGAGGGAGAGCGCGTCCATACCAGACTTATCAGCTGGGCTGTGTTTAGTGCTACGTGCCGTAGGCCCCACCGCACGCGTCGCTCACTCGGCCCGTTCGATAGACTGGGAACGTGGTGAATCACTCGGGGCTGAATGGCCAGTCCCGGTCGGGAACTGTTTCCGGGTCGAGGGTCGGTCGTTGAATCCGCCCCTCCAGCCGTGGGTTGAGACCTACTGTACGGACATACTCCACGAGTACCTCGTACACGAGACCATACGCTTCGACGACATCGTCCGGCCTGAATGCAGGGAACAGCGTGTCGTTCTCAACGAGGAACTCGGTCGTCGCGATATCGTACTGCTTGGTCGATTCGATGGGACCTCCGTTCACGTGGGCGGACCGAAGTTCGTTCGCCACATCATCCCACACTATACTCGCTCCACTGACGTGGCCGAAGAACCAGTGAGGCGCGTCGTCGAAGTGAGCGAGCGCGAGCTGTCGAAAGACATCACACAGCGTTTCGCCATCAACACGTAGTGAGACCAACTCTCGGTCGAAGGGCATGACACCTACGAGGTCGAACGCTGTGACGGTCCCTTCAAACGGCGGTCGGCGGCGGAACCCACCCGCGGCGAACACCGCAATGTCCGCGTCTGCTGTAGTCCGAAAGGCGTCAGTGACGAGATTGCCCAATCTGCTCTCACCCCGTTTCGAGGCCATCATGTCGCACACCACTGGCGTCTCGGCAGTGCCGACGACATCCATGAGTCCTGCTGCCTCCGCTCGATTGCGGAGCGCGGTTGCTACCTCGGTATCCGGTGGACCATCAGCTACCGAGTGATGTGTAGCTGTCGGGGCTTCTCCCTCGAACGACACTTCGAGTACGAATCGACCGTTGCCACCCGGCCGACAGACGAGCGTCCCAGCGACACAGTCGACAAGTCGGTCGTGGTCGTGCCCACCGAGAATGACGTCAGCATCAACCGCTCGGGCGAGGTCGGTATCGTCGCCGAGGTGTGACAGGACGATGAGTCGGTCGACACCACGCCCACTGAGGGTGCTAATCCCTTCCTCAACGGCTGGGACGGGGTCGGTAAACTCGACATCACCCGCATACGGGTTGATGCCGACAGTCTCGGGATGTGCAACCCCGATGATGCCCACTCGTGTGTTGCCTGCCTCTATGATGGTCCATGGGACGGCACCCTGCGTACCCGCGAATCGGTCGCCGTTTCGAAACGCATTCGCACACACCCATGGCTGAGGGGATTCGTCGACGAGCTTCAGTAGGTGTTCGGGACCGTGGTCGAAGTCGTGGTTGCCGAAAGTCTCAGCATCGGGGTCGACTGCCTCGAAGAAATCGAGTGCCTGCCGTCCTTTGGTGACGACCGAGAGGACGCCGGGTCCGGTATTATCACCGGAGCCACAGATGATGGTCTCCTCATCACGCAACTCTTTGATGAGGCCAGCGAGCCGTCCAATTCCGCTGGCATCGTCATAGGCGTTCTCAACGTCGGCGTAGTGTAGGATACGGAGGGTCATTGATTCATTAAAATTTCCGAATGTACAAGATTCATTCGACGTGATAGTTGAGTGCTCACTGTTAGCCTCGCGGCACGCGTCGCTCACTCAGCCCGTTCGAGAGGCGCAGAGCGTGGGTCTAACGATACAGCCACGCTCTGTCACTATAGTTCTATAGTGGCCATAGATACTTACGAATAGCCGTCGTCGCAGCTCTCATGGGTCGGACATCGATTCAAGCGAGTAACGAGCTGGCGGACGAATTGCACTCACGGAAAGCACGAGGAGAAAGCTACGAGGACGTCATCAGACGGCTCCTTGATGTTCCGGGCGAGTACCGTGTCGATTGCGATGAGTGCGGATTTGATGGCGGTGTGTACGGCTATCAAGACGATACGAAGCCGTCACATTGCCCGAACTGTGGTTGCGGAATCGCCGAAAGCCAAGCGATGGTTGTCCGGGTGAAATCCTCTATTCACGATAGTCTGTGAGATGGGTCGCAGACGATATACACGCGGCACGCGTCGCTCTCGGTCCGTTTGAGAGACTCAGAGCGTGAGTCTACCATTGGAATATTGTAGGCAGCACATTCCGAGAGCCCGGACGCAGCGAGCTCAATTCGGTGTCTGCTGTCCATCAGCCGCTGGTACTGGCACAATGTCAAGTGTTTTCTCGCTCGTCACTCGGAATCGGAGTTCCTCAAATTCGTAGAACTCGAACTCGACACGCCCGAATGTCCCGTCTTCGAGCGTCGCCATTGCCGTGAGCATCGGGCTATAGTCGGTATACGGAACGCCTTCGTCGAACCGATACTGTTCACCACTGCTGAGCTGTCTCCAGTCGATAAAATACTCTGACGACCCAACCTCCCCAGTGAATTCACTGGTTACCGAAAACATCATGCGGTGTAATTCGTCGTGGTTGTTCTCAACGACAACGGGGAGATATTCCTGTGGTCCCCCGAACACATAGTCAGTACAACCTGCGAGAGCACTCACTGACGCGGTGGCACCAAGTGCCAATACTCGCCGACGGGAGAGAGGGGAAGTCATACGGACACTGGTGAGTTGGCGAGTATATCTTTTCTGGGTACACACATCTTGTGAACTGACCGATACACTCGCGGCACGCGTCGCTCGCTCGGCTGTTCGAGAGACGTAGAGCGTGGGTGTATCACAGGTCTATTCGGTGAGTTCGAATTTGTACCCGAGTGCCGCTTCGTCCAGTCCCCAGTAGACAAACCGATACGTTCCGGCGGAGAGCGGCTCACAAACGGCGTAGGGCACGTTGAACTGGGTCGAGTGAGCCAGCCCGTCTTGGGTCGTGGTAAATGACCACTCGAACCACGTGACTGGTGGCGATTCGTTCGATGGGGCAGTGTGTGCGAGGCTGGTCCAGCCCGCATTCGGTGGGTCCCGAATTCGATAAATCGACTGCCACCCGTTCTCGGTCTCCCAGTCGATGGTGAACATCTCGTTGTTGCCCGTCTCCGGGTCTTCACCAGTCGATTCGACCCACTTGAGCGTGAACCCGATGTCTTCGCCGTGTGCGACCGTATCGGCACTCGCTGCCAACTCGAAGCCGTTGACCTGACTGTACGAGACCGACTCGGATGGGCGGTCCAGTCGAGTGAGACTGCTGTCACACGTTGGCGGTGTGACGACCGGAACCTCCTCAGGGGTTGATGATGCCGTGGGTTCGGAGGTCTGCGTACTCGTCGGTGATGTGGGCGGACGTGTCGCCGCCGTCGTTTCGGAAGGTAGAGAGTTGATGGAGGACTGATTACCAGCCGGTTGGTCACTCGCACAGCCTGCAAGGAGTGCAACCCCTGCCCCACTGAGTCGGAGGATACCGCGTCGGGACCATGACGGAGCCATGTCCCAGATAAACTGATACGTTTTCGTATAAGCTTTCGGTACGCTTTGGGGACTGGCGGATGATACACTCGCGGCACGAGTCCTTCGTTCGGCGTGTTCGATAGATACAGAGCGTGAGTCTCTCACCTACGCAGCTGTGGCCGTCGTGTTCCGCGCGACCCAATCGGGGCGGTCCACACCTGCCTCAGCAGGGACGACAAACGAAACGACAGTCTCTCCGGTGACTCTCGTGCCCTGTAGTTCAGCGACGGTTCCTGTGTAGGTCACCCGATACTCTGTGACGCGCCCGTCATCGGTCACCGTCGCAGTCAACGTCCAGTTGGTCACATTCTCGACTCCCGATTCGGTGAGGGCAGTCCGTGTTGGTGGGGTCGTCGTCTGTATTTGAATCAGTCCGTTCGTTGTCCGAATGGTTGGGTCGCGGGCACTGGCGTACACAAGCGCGAGGCTACGTTGCCGGTCTGGGACGGATTGGTTCGGGCTGAACGTCGGTCCTCCCGTTCTCACCGTCGTGTTGTTCACCAGTATCCGCTGGAACGAGTGAGAGCCATTGTACCACTCATCGAACTGGACGACCGCGGTTTCGGTCGGCACCTGATGGGACGTAGTGATGGTCCGCCATTGCTGGTGGGTGGCTGCGACGTTCGTCCGAGTCGTGACGTTGAGTGCCTCCGTTCCGTTCGCGTACTGCCAACGAACGTGTGTCTGAATAGTGAACGACGACGCGTTGAGGCTGTCTCGATGGGCTGCTGCGAGGGTCTGCGGGTCGGAAATACCACCGGCAGTGAGACCGGGTGGCGGGTTTGCAAGGGGATGGTCGGTCGGCACGGCAGCTGGGGTCGGACTGTCTGATGTACTGGCGGGGGCGCTCCCCATGAACCCCCCACAGCCAGCGAGGGCGACCATGAGAAGAAGGGCAAGCGGGAGGGCGGAGCGCATAGGAACCAATTCTCTGGTTATACTCTTATCAGTTCGCCAAACGATTGTGGCGTGGCTACCTCTCTCGCATCATCGACACTCCTGTCTCCAACAAGGCACCCGTCAAATGATAGACTTAGAGCGTGAGTGTATCAGTTGATGGTGGTCGTCGCATTCCGGGCACTGTCGACCCACTCCGGGCGGTCGACGGTCGTCTCACCGACAGCGGTGTACTCGACCACCTGTTCACCCTCGACGGTCGTGTTCGGTGCTCTCTCTAAGGTTCCAGTGAACTCAGTTCGGTACTGTGTGACGCGGCCGTCATCGGTCATCGTCACGGTGACCGTCCCGTCGGTGACGGTAACGGAGACTCTCGCAATGGACCAGTTGCCCGTGACGCCGTCCAGTTGCACCTCGATGCTGCCGTTCTCGCTCGACACCCTCGTCGACTCGGCGGCGTAGTAGAAACGCTCAAGAGCGGTTGTCGGGCCCCACGTCGGCGTGCCGAGCGGCGGAACGGACGCGTACATCGTTCCGTTGGGTCCGTCGCCACGAAGGACGAACTGGCTCCCGTTGTACCACTGGTCGAGACGAGTCACCGACTGGTCGAACCACGGGACGTACCGTTCGGACGATGCCGGGATGCCGGTGAGTCGATACGACGTCGCCGCTCGGTCGTGGGCGTCGTTCACGCGCCCCGTACTGTTGGTCGCCGCGAGGGTCGTGCCATTCGCGGCCAGCAGTCGGTCGCTCCTCCGTTCGGTGAAACTCCGGTTGTCGAGTGCGTCGGTGTGGGCATCGACGAGTGTCTGTACGCCGGTGACGCCGTCCTCGGAGAGTCCGGGAGGCGGGTTGACCAGAGGAGAATCGGTCGGTACGTCGGCAGGGGTCGAGGTGGAGGCAGGACTTGAGCCATCACCGACGAGGCCACCACACCCAGCGAGACAGACGAGGGCGACCACTGCGAGGGGGAGGGCACGTCGCATATCAGAACGTGACACTTACTAGTTGTAAAAGAGTTCTCCACGCAAACTGGTCGAACTGATACACTCGCGGCACACGTCTATCACTTAACCCGATTGAGAAACGTAGAGCGTGAGTCTGTCGCTACGACGTATTCGACGTCAGTCTGCGGTGGCGACAGTCGTGGTCCGTTCCTGTTCGGTCGGGGCACTTATCTCCGCGCCCAGTCCGATACCTGCCGCTGCCACACCCATCGTGAGGAACATCAATGGCTCCCGAAGTCCGCTGAGCGCGAGGTCGGCATGCACTCCGAAGAATGGGACACCAACCACTAAGAGTGCGTACAGCACTGAGGGGAGCGCATCAGCGTCTCTCAGCAGGCGACGGTTCCGTGTCAACGACCAGCCAGCGAACGCCCAGACAAGACCAAGACACACCACCAGCTGCAGGCTCTCTACTCCGTCGACGTAGGTGATACCAGCAACCGCCACTCCAGCGAAACCGCCGACAGCGAGGGATTTGATATCAGTCATCCCTGTAACTGACAATACGAATGCCAATAAATCGTTGGCTGGTAACCGTGATTTTCGGTGCGTGTTTCTCCCCAACGTTGAGGTTACACTCGCGGCACGCATCTTTCACTTGACCCGTTTGAGAGACGTAGAGCGTGGGTCTAACATTCGGCCACCCCGAAAGTACTTATCGGACAGAAAGAAGGTCAGTGTATGAACCGCCGTGCCCTCCTTGCCTCGATTTCAGCGGGTATCGCTGGACTCTCGGGGTGCATCGACTCTATCGGCTCAGACTCACCTGCCGAGCCTCGTCCTGCGACTCCAACAGGGACACCGAGTTGCTCACCATCACGGACGGATACGGATGGGGGCGACCTCTCCTACTGTCTCTCTCAGTGGGAGCCGTCTTCAGGCAGCGACCAGACTCCCGAGGCTCCGCCCACTATTACCGCCTATCGGGACGACAGCGGCACAATCAGTGTTTCCGGTGGAACGTACTATGGGTCGAGCAGTTGCAAGCAAATCGGTGTTGAGGAACTGAGCGTGACCGATGAGAACGACCTCCGACTCGTTATCGCGCCAACAACCAAGGAACCTGCACCACGAACGTGTTACAGCGACATGGCCTTCAGTCTGTACGAAGTCGTCATCTCGACGGCGGAGACATCTGTCGAGACGATTCGCGTCACCGAGCGCTCAGCCGATGGTCCCGAGACAACACAGAGGGCGACACTGACTGCAGAGTGATACACTCGCGGCACACATCTAACAGTTGAATCAGTCGAGTTACGGTGAAAGAAAATCGGCTCTCGACAATGCAATATCCACCTCTGCCGAGCCGACGCCTGGCACCGTTCAGAACTGACCCTCCGATCGCCACCCCGAGTCGTCGTGGACCACCGGCCCCCATCGAGGTTGCTGGCGCGACCAGTTCGCCGACTTTTTTCCATGCTGTTCCAGTGTGATACAGCTGATAGACTCGTGCCGCGAGTGTATCATTCCTCACAGAAGATATTTACCACTCGTTGGCTGATGGACCGTATGAAACGTCGCGCCCTCCTCGCCCTGATTGGGACAGCCGCCACCGCTGGTTGTTCGGGAGCGTCTGGACTGACAGGAGACGACTCGGAGGACATGATTGCGGTGAGTTCTGAGTACAACTGCATTGAATTACAGGACCCTCCATGTACCGCGTCAGTGACGGTCGATAGCTTAGGCAATGCTACCCAACTCGTGGCGGAGGTGACCAACGCATCTGGTCCCTCTGAGAAGCACATCCTCTCCACCGAAGGTGCCGAGCTTGAAGTCGATGGACTGCGCCGTGAGCAGAATCTGAAGATATACGCAGAGACGGACGATACGCGGTATCTATTCACCGAAGTTCCAACCGACGAGCAGCGACAGCGTGAGAACACCGAGAGCACTTCGTCAGCCGAGTCGTAATCTACCAGCTCGAATTGATACACTCACGCTCTGAGTCTATCATTTGCGGCAAACGATGCACGCCGTCAGTGACAAGTATCAACTACCAACACGATCTACGTCGCTCACCACGCCAGCGGTGGTGTTTATCGCCCCCTGAGGGGTGTGGGGCGTTCTAAACAGTGCCTCGCGACATCAGCAATGTCGATTCGAGATATCTACCAGACGGGCTTCGACGAGCATCGAGAAGCGACCACCCAGTACACGCAACGTTGTCCGGAGTGCGATGGGGTGGTGCGGACGACTACGCAAGAGACTGTCTGCGAGGACTGTGGTCTCATCCTCGACGGCCAGCGCGTCGACCGTGGGCCGGAGTGGCGTCCGTTCGAAACAGAGGAGCGTGAACGAACCGGCGCACCGCTTACCGAGCGACGGCACGACTGGGGGCTGTCGACTGAGATTGGTCGAAAGCGCGATGGGCGTGGAAAGACTCTTCCAGGGCGGAAACGGCGGCAGCTCTCGCGACTCCGCCGGGAGCACTCCCGCGCGAAATGGCAGTCGACGGCTGACCGAAATCTCGCGCACGGCCTGGGCGAAGTGCGACGAATCGCGGGCGCGATGGGTCTCACAGACGGCATCGTCGAGCAGGCGTGTGCCCTGTTCCGCCGGGCCCAGCGCGAGGACCTGCTTCCGGGACGGTCGGTCGAAGCGATGGCCGCCGGAGCGGTGTACGCGATCTGTCGGACGAACGGGTTGCCGCGGACCTGTGGTGACGTCGCCGCACCCGCTCGCGTGTCGCAGAACAGAGTCGAGAACGCCTATTCGGTGCTGAATCGCGAACTCTCCTTGCCCTCGGTGCCCGTCCCGCCGGGGGCGTACGTGCCCGGACTCGCCTCGACGGTCGGGCTCTCAGATGGGACGCGCCGACAGGCGGCGCACGTCACCGAGCAGGCCCAGGAGCGTGGATTGACCAACGGGAAGCATCCCGCCGGGGTGGCTGCCGCTGCGCTGTATCTGGTTGCCGAGGCGCGCGTCGAAGAGGTGACGCAGGGGGAACTCGCAAAGGCGGCCGACGTGTCGACAGTCACGCTCAGAGCGCGCTGGACCGAACTGCGCGAGCATATCGAGGTCGATATCGTCTGAGCGCGGCCTCGCCGTCTCCTCTTTCCTCGGTCGTCTGTCGAATGGCTGCCATAGGTTGATACCCACTGAGACGCAATCATACGCTATCCGGCGTATGCCCCGAAACGACCGCACACGGTTGAGTCCCGCTGCAACCGATGCCCTCGAGACTCTGGACGAACCGATCAATCGAGCCGAGGGACTGACTCGTGAAGAGGCAACGACGGTGCTCACCGACGTCGGGATCGATTCTGGCGACGCTGACGTCTTCCTCGACGAACTCCTCTCGAAGGGCTATCTATACGCCGTCGACGACTGCCTGTACGTGACGCCAACCTGAGCCAGGGCGAGAAGCGCGTGCCCATCGGGGTATCTGATACACGATACTGTTCGTCCGTTTTTCGTCTGTAGATGATTGGCCAGCTGCCTTGTCCGTCCGCCACATTCGTGGATTAGTTGCCCCACAGTTCGACACGAGTTCGAGCGTGGGGTAACCGAGCCGCGTGGTGTCTGTCGTCGCCAGCAGGGGTGCTGGCTTCGACTCAATCGGAGCCAGAGGAGTTCTGGAATGCACCAACTCATCTACGCGCTCGTGAGCGCACCGACTACAGATTACGCGTTGAGTACAGCGAAGACGGTCTTCGATGGATTGACCGGCGGTGACCTGTCGCAGGTTCCTGTTTTCGACTACTACGTGACGTTCGACGAGTCGTCGTCGAGAGTGGCTGGGCCAGCACGATGGGGCGACCGGCCGACGGTCGCTCGGGTCGACTCTCCTGCTGGGCAACAACTGCTCGACAGCGGGTGGGAGGCGACCGAACAGGAGTTCCACCGGACACTCGGGCGTGTTCGCGAGGCACTCACAGAGTACTCTGATGAGGAATTGATGGGCAACGAGATGGCCCGCCACGCCTGCCGCACGCTCGGCGCGTATCGCGGGCCGTCAGTGTACCTGTACGACGAGCATGGCCAGGGGATTCGCCATCGTGAGGCGCTCGACCGAGTTCTCGACGCGGATGACGAGCATTCGTTGTGGATCGTTCCCGCCGACGTCCACTTCTGAGCAGGTGGTGAGCAGGTGGTTGCGAACCGGGTGTGACTGCTCGGTGGTGTTTATCGTACCCACGAGCGGTGAGGGTGCTGATACGCATCCTCGAATCATGACTGACGAACCATCGCAGACGGACGCACAGTTGACCGACTGCATCGAACGTACCGACGTGGGCGTCTCGCTCACAGTGAAGTTGAAGCGGGGAACCGCGACACGTGACCAGGACACTATCACCGCGAAGGTGAAGGCGACCACGCTCGAGGAAGCCTAGGAGGACATGGACGAGCTGCGAGCGTACGTCCGTGCACTCGCCGACGAGGTGCGGGCCATCCAACCCGTCGAGGAGTAAATCAGCCCTCGCGACTCCGGTAGCGTATATCACCCCCCTGAGGGGCGCGGGGGTGCTCGTGAGTACCCTCGCGTGTCATGAACGACGTAGAAAGCTACGAAGAGTCGAATCACGAGATGAGTATCACCGGTCCGCATCCGGAGTACGACTGCTACGGGCGGTCGACTGGGGTGTGCTACTACCGGTGTTCGGGGTGTGGGGTCGAGGCACTCCGCCGGGTGGACGTTCAGACGCACTGCCGGTGCGGTGAGCGGCGATGAGCGTCGACAGTGGGGAGTCGCTGGCGATGACCGCCCCACGAGACGTCCGGGCGCTGAGTGAGTTGCTGGCAGTGTATGAGTTCGCGCCAGAGCTATACTGGGTGTACAGCGAGGAAGGACGAGAGTACACCGTGGATGCCGAAACGAGGGCCTGTACGTGCCCGGATGCGCAGTACAACAACCCCGAGGGTGGCTGTAAGCATGCGCGCCGCATGGCGCTGTGGCGCAGTGACGAACAGATTCCCGGGTGGGTGAACCTGGAGGCGTTCGACCCGCTGCTCATTGAGCATCTCGGGCTCGTCTGTGTAAGAACGAACAGTGGACACGGCAGTAGCTTTCAGCACTTCGGCAACGGTGAGGCGACTGCCGATGACTGAGCCGTCTGAGGGCGAATCAAGCGAACTGACCCCACAACAGCGGGTCGATCCACCAACGCCCGACCTGAGCATCAGTGAAATCCCAATAATTGTGGTTCTCTAAGGGGTCTGGCTGCTACAACGGCTCAGTCGGCTGGGACTTGAGGACCGTTCCTACGTTAACCGTCCCTCTCTGCTCCGAGGGTAACTGCTCAGGGAATAATTCGAGATTGGCTCTTTTGGGCTTCGGTTTTTAGGGAGGGGTTTCGATTGCGGTACATGGACGCTGTGCAGCAGATCGAGATTCCAACTCCGTTCGAGGTGGGTAGAGTCAATTGTTACCTCTTCACTGGAGCGGAAGCGACCTTACTTGACCCTGGACCTAATACAGAAGCAGCGTACGAAGCACTCTCCGCTGGTCTGAACGAGCAGGGTTTCTCAGTTAGCGATGTGGACCATGTGCTTTTCACTCATCCCCATATGGACCACTTCGGGATGGCCAACCGAATCGTTGAAGAGTCCGGTGCCAAGACCGTCGCTCACCGCGACGCTGTCGTGGCCCTCAATGGCCCAGATAGACACTTCGAACGCGAACGGGCGTTCTTCAGGCCGTTCTTACTCTCGATGGGTGTTCCGGAGGATATCATTGCGTCTGCGCTAATGCTCCCGGAAGCGTATACGGAGTACCGGAAGCCATTTGCCGTAGATCGCAAACTAGCCGACGGCGATACCATCGATGTCGGCGGTGGACTGACGGCGATTCACACCCCCGGACACGCGCCTGGTTCGGTGTGCTTCGTCAGCCGAACTGACGATGTCGTCTTTACTGGGGATCACGTTCTCCAAGACGTTACCCCGAACCCTCTCCTGACTATCACACCGGGCGCCGGAGACGAACGAACGAGGAGCCTCCCGACCTATTTGGAGTCGCTCAACAGATTACGCCGTGTAGATGCGACAGTTGGACGAGCCGGCCACGGCGATGATATCACGGATATCGATGCTCGTATTCAAGAGACGCTTGAACATCATAATGACCGAAAAGAGCTCATTGCGGGTTTGATCAACAAGATTGGGCCGATGTCTGCTTACGATGTTATGCAAGAGATGTTCCCGGAATTGCCGGCAACCGAGGTGTTCGCTGGGATGTCTGAAGTCATTGGCCACCTCGACCTACTCGAAGACGAAAATCGGGTTCACATCGAAAAAGAGGACCAAGTCCGGCAGTACAGTATGATCTAAACGAATCGATTCTACGGACGGGGTCGCTTGCACTCAGTACCTCCCCTCCGGCAATCGATGTTAGATTGCCGTAGCATGTCGAGTCTCCAAAATTCGATAGTGTCGTATTCACTCACGCTGATTCAGCTGGTTCGACGATTAGCGGTTGTACCAACAGAAATAATTGTAACTAGCTCCACTTACCTATATGGTGGAATTGGGAAATCACTCTATGGAAGAGTTACGGACTGCACTGTCCAATACGAACGACGCGAAAGCCGTGAAGCGCCTCATGATAGCCTTAGCCATCAAAGACGATGTCTCTGTAACTCGTCTTTCGACCCGATATGGGATTCCACCATCGACAATATATTATTGGGTCAACCGATTTAAGCAGGGAACAATTGAGCAGGCATTGACCGACGCTTCCCGGCCCGGAAGGCCATCGAAGCTTACCGAAGAGCAACGAAATCGTGTTTCAAAGTGGATCTCAAATCCTCCGACTCAGTATGGGTTAGAGGATACCTCTTGGACACCAGACGCACTCTGCAAAATGATCCGACTTGAGTTTCAGGTAGAGTATTCTGTTGGCCATTGTAAGCGTATACTGCGAAACGAAGCTGAATAACGTCATTGCCGCCGAATAAAAGTAACTACGATCTGGCCGTCTACTGCTAAATTAGAATGGAGTGTTTACAATCACTTCTGTTCCAAATTGGTGGCTGCTAGTCGCACTTAGTCTATCAACTACCTTACTAATTCTCATCACACGGTACGAACCTAGTTGGTACGAACAGTTATCGCTGCGAAGCTACCGGGCTCTCTGTGAGCCATAAAGATAACAAGCATATACTTGTTATAAGATGTGTTCCTCGGCAAATCCGCAAGAGGGAGGGCTCACTGACTCGGTGGCGTTGTCTGGCTTTGTGACGAGTAGCATCAAGCTCATCGAGTCATTCAGATTCCGGTGACAACGTTCTCTAACTACCATCATAGGGGATCGCTTTGGTGCTGACTCTCACGCATGAGGCCGAATATAACCCGAATGAGCCACTACATACTGAATTCACCGGATTCGATAATAGCGAATCAGGATATGGTCTGGAGATGTGAAAATTTCTCTCGAACGAAGGTGATGGCTGATTAGTGTTGAGGAGCGGACGTTATGTCGCTAGACGGGGATTAGTGTTCTAGCTCAGGCCCTGTAATGATGCGTTGAGCCGCGTAATCATCGATTAGCTCTTCATCATACCCGAGTTCTCGAAGTATCTGGCGGTTATGTTCACCGAGAGCTGGCGCCTGACAGGGTGATTCTGGGGGTGTCTTTGAAAGCGAAAGTGGTGTATCGGTCAGCTCAAGTGACCCAAGCCGGCTGTGCGATACTTCCTTGAACACCTCTCGTTCTTTTACGTGGTCCAGTTCGGCAGCCTCTGCAACTGTTCGATGGTGTGCTGCAGGGATACCGACTGCATTGAGTTGTTGCACTGCCTGCTCTGCAGGGACTTCCTGAACCCACCCCTCGAACAATGCTGTGAGTTCCTCAGCGTCTGCCATCCTTCCTGCAGCCGTTTGGTACCGCTCGTCCTCGAGGAGGTCTTTCTGGCCAATTAGCTCACAACAAGATTCCCATATTCTTTCGGAGTAGAGCAGTAGAGCCACACAGATCCACCCATCGGCGGCTTCGGTAGCGCCATAGAGCATATCAGAATCGAAAAACGCATTACGACCACCGTGGCTGGGTACCTCTCCGAGGTTATTGTAGTACTCAAATGCTCCGTCCATGTTGTGCATAAGTGATTCGAGGAGCGAGACATCGACGAGCTGTCCCCCCTCTTCGGTAACGTCGCGATGTCGAATCGCTGCAAGTGCACTAATCGTCGCGTGGCAGCCAGCATAGTAGTCCGCGACAGACGACTGGCAACGGATCGGGGGCTTCTCGTCGTCATACCCCATGAGACTCGAAAGACCCGAAACGTGTTGTACAATGGTGTCCATTGCGGGGTTCGTGGCCATGGGGCCTGTCTCTCCGTACCCCGTTACATGAACGTAGATGAGGTCTTCATTGAGTTCTCGGAGCGTTTCATAGTCTACTTCTAGACTCTCTGCTACCCCTGGTGGCCAATTCTGAACGAAGACGTCGGAAACCTCGACCAGATCGTACAGCGTTGCGAGACCTTCCGGGGATTTAATGTCGGCACATAGCGAGCGCTTGTTTCGGTTGAACTGCTCAAACGCCGGATTGAACGACTTTCCATCTTTCTGGCGTCGATCAGTGCGATAGATATCACCGCTTGGCCGTTCAATTTTGATGACGTCTGCCCCCAAATCGCCTAAGTACGTCGCACAGAGTGGTCCAGCGATTGCTTGTCCACAGTCTATGACCCGAAGGTCGGACAACACCATGCACCTGTTCTCTCTCTAAGGTGTGATGAATGTTTTCCCTGGTCCCCTGGTGAGCGAGCACTAGGTCCCCTGTTCACTTCTTTTGTTGATTGAATGAACTATTTCCTCCCTTCCGACCGTGGTTCAATTACTGACTCATCGGTAACGGATAGTAACGAATCCACATGATATCGGCCCGCGCACAATTGTTCACTGATACTCAGGAGCAGTAGGCTCCTGAGCAGCGCTTTCGATGATATCGAATCACCTACATTGGCGACTCACGATCGAAGGACGATATGTGAACTTATCTCAAGATCCGCTCGCGGTTCATAGTGGATTAGCAACCATATTGGTGCGGTATGCGAAATGCAGTATGTTAACATCAATATACGAAATTCGAAGATATCGAATCTCGGCAATTTGGAGGTCAAACAGTGATAGGACGCACAAATCGTTAAGTGACTGTGGGTGCTGAGTGATGCCATGGTAAACAAACACAGGGGAGGGCGGACGATTAAGGCCGCTGAAACCGTGTTTGATATCATCGAAACACTGCAAGTTGAGGGCCCCATGCAGGTGACAGAACTAGCTGACAACGTCGGCAAGGCCCCCAGCACCGTCCACGGTCATCTAACAACGCTCCTCCAACGAGAATATGTAGTAAGACAGGATGGAAAGTACAAGCTTGGACTGAAGTTCACCAAACTCGGTCGTGAAATCAGATTCGACCTTGACGTAGTATCGACAGCTGAACCGACACTCACCGCTCTTGCCGAGGATACTGGAGAAGAAGCTTGGCTTACTATCGAGGAGAACGGAGCCAGCGTTCCAGTGATGAATAAGACAGTAGACCGTAGTGTCGAATCCGTTGGGATGATTGGTTCATATACTGACATTCACAACAGTGGCGCCGGGAAGTCAGTCCTCGCGTTCCTTCCTGAAGACCAGATATTAGATATAATTGAAAAGAAGGGGTTGCCGAAGAGTACGGAACATACGATTACTGATCACGAGAAGCTGCTCGCAGAGCTCGCAGAGATTCGAGAGAACGGCTATGCGGTTAGTGACGAAGAGCGATATGAAGGAGTTCGAAGCGTGTTCAGTCCGATTATCGTCGGCGAACGAGTGTACGGGTCGATTGGAGTCGCCGGTCCGGCCAACCGTCTCCGAGACTCGCTGTATCAAGAGGAGATTCCTGAACGAGTGATGGAGGCGAGCAACGAAATCGAACTCCGGCTACGATATCCCAAGTTCAACCAAGGAGAGAGCTGATTCGATTGACCGACTTATGACCGCCGCTCGCTACTATTTCGCCTTCAGATAAACGCTCCGCGAATTTTCGAACAGACCTCTATGTACGGGGGGCCTCCCAGTCACTCAAACACTTCTGTGCCGCTAGCTCACATGAGGGTGGAGGGGTGGGGGTCCCATTGGCTCGCGTAGGTGACTGAACTCTATGTTGTAAAGAACTGTCCTCCGGGTTCTTCTTGATTCTTCCTTCGTACTGGTTCCTTTCTCAGTTGTCAACGGCTACTGATTTGAGTATCCGGAGTTCCTCTTCAACTGAGATATTTTCCGATTCAATACACGCGTGTATGACCTTATGTGCCAGCTCAACATCCTTGAAGGGGGATTCTGGAGACCGGTCGAGCGATTCGATCTGTTGTTCGAGTTGATCAAGTCGATCGCCCATCTCCTGACTTGAGATTTTTCCGTCAGTATCCGCATCCTCAAAGAAGTCTTTGACAATGCTCCATCGGTTCTCCCAGTCGAATCCCTCGATTTCACTCAGTCGGTGAGAGATTGTTGAGTGGCTGACGTCGAGCAGGTCAGCTAGCTGACGCTGTGACGCATCGGGATGTTCATAAATCGCCTCAAGCGTCATGAGTTGTTTCGGTCCAACGTCATCACCGAATTTGGTAGCGACATCGGTCTCTGTATGCAGTTCAGTCTTGTCGGCTCCTGGCGGTGTTTGGCTTTGGCTCATGGTCGCGGAGGGGTCGGCTTTGTTTGCCGGTGTCTGTTCTTGATTTGGATCCCCATATTCATCGAGTACTCGCTCGACTAGTTCTGAGTCTGCACCGCTGACTCGGGACGCGATAGTACTGATAGCTATCTGTGGATGAGACTCAGCCACATCTAGGATCCGTTTGTGTATCATTGCCCGCGGAATGGGCTGTTGGTTCTCTGTTCCACTCATGGTGGCTGCAGGGGCTATCCCTGCCAACGGATTAGCTCGACGCCCCGTTACGGTAAACGATATAGACTAGAATGCTTATGCCTTTCTGTTATTTTCGGACAGGTGCTTACGAACTGTGTGTTTCTCGAGGCCACTATGGGCTATCGGAAAGCTATGAAATATACGGTCAATTACGGCAACCGATTCTCCTGCAGAACCCCTCTAGGTTGGAGTCTTGCTTCCGATGACCCACACTTATTGGTGAATCGTCCGTTACGGTATGCAATGACATGGTATGTCACTCTGGAGCAAGAGACCTACGACCAGGCAGTCGAGGAATTCTCCTGGGATATACTCCCAGAGAATTACAATATCGCCCGG
Source organism: Halomarina salina (assembly GCF_023074835.1). Taxonomy (NCBI): domain Archaea; kingdom Methanobacteriati; phylum Methanobacteriota; class Halobacteria; order Halobacteriales; family Natronomonadaceae; genus Halomarina; species Halomarina salina. The sequence continues at coordinate 74,298 of NZ_JALLGW010000004.1, read as the reverse complement.
GACCACCTTCGCAAGCACAACGACCCACGGGGTCGTGTCGCTCTTTTCCAAGCGTATCATGATGGGCGTCGTGAAACCTACACATTCCACGACCTTGATCGGGCTTCCAACAAGGTCGCTCATGCACTAGAGGAATTAGGAGTTGGATTTGGTGATCGGGTCGCTATCGTTTGCTCGCAGCGACCAGAGTTCATGATGACGGCCTACGCCTGTTGGAAACTCGGCGCAGTGACGGTCCCCTGTTCAATTCTCACCGGCGAAGACGGCCTTCAATATCGGCTTGAGAAAGCCACTGTCAAAACAGCCGTCGTAAGTCAAGAAGCAATTGATACGGTCAATTCGATTCGAGAGAGCTCCCTTTCGTTGGAGCAAGTAATTCAGATCGACGGCGAGGTCCAAGGCGACGATCGGCAGTTCTCGTCGCTGCTTGATGGACAATCTGCTTGCTATGAAATCAAGGATACGGACCCCGACACGCCTGCGATGATCATCTTTACTAGTGGGACGACAAGCAAGCCAAAAGGAGTCTTACACTCCCATGGTAAGGGTGTGAACGCCTGTCCTGCGGCGTACATGGAACACAACCGTGATATCATTGGGAAATCGGTGTTCTGGTCACCTGCGGACTGGGTATGGATTGCTGGCTTCGCGAACGCCATCGTCCCAGCGTTCCACTATGGTCGCCCTATTGTGGGCTATCCAAAGAAGAAGTTCGACCCTGAGTATGCCTACGAGATTATCGAAGAGTTCGGAGTCACAGACACGCTGCTTACAGCGACGGCGATTCAGAAGATGCGAACGGTCAACAATCCAACAGAGCGGTACGATCTCGCGCTGGACGTAATCCACTCAGGTGGTGAGCCTGTGCCCGTCGAACTGTATGAGTGGGTCGACCAAACGTTCGATGACGTCGACCTCACACAAGGCTACGGGCTAACCGAAGCGCAGCCAATCGTCGCGAACTGTCCTGACTGGTTCGAGCCTAAACCGGGGACAATTGGGAAACCAGTACCCGGATACGACGTGCGCATTATCGATCCGGAGACAGGCGAGCAAATGCCACGAGGAGATGAAGGAATGATCGCGGTAAGGGATAACGGTGAACCGGGGATTTTCAAGGGGTATATCGACGACCCGACGAAAACCGAAGAGATGTATCTCGGTGACTGGTTGCTTTCAGGTGATTTAGCGACTCGAGACGAAGAGGGATATATCTGGTTTGAGTCCCGTGACGATGATGTCATTATCACGAGTGGCTATAGGGTGGCTGCCGCGGAGGTCGAAGCGGCTGTCGGAGCCCATGAGGCAGTTGAGGTAGTCGGTGTTGTTGGCAAACCCGATGAGACTCGGAACGAAGTCATTCAGGCGTTTGTCCAGCTGGCACCGGACGCTAATGCGACTGAAGCGACCAAACAGAATATCAGAAAGTTCGTCAAGAACTCGCTAGCCAGGTACGAGTACCCACATGAAATCGTGTTTGTCGGCGAAATTCCAATTACTGAAACCGATAAAGTCGATTATCAGACCCTCAGACAGTGGTCGTGAACTGAGAGCCACTTGTTTGATGGCTGGTTGCTTGCGACTTGATGGAGGTCTTCATCCCCATCTGCTTGAGGGTTTATCTCGTCTATTTTCAACAAGCGCGGTAGAGTAGTATACCAGAGTCACAGCGAACAGATTCGGTCGGTCCATCTGTCCATGGGTATCGACCCGTTTTCGGACATGCAGATGCTTGCGCCGACAATCGAAGAGATAGTAGAACTATGAATACAGTTCGAACGTATCGAGGTCCTCGTAGAACATTAGCTTGCGCTTGATCTTCTCGTAGGCGACGGTGTCCTTCTCGACGAGTTCGTGAAGCTTGGATCGGGCGACAGAATCGACTGTATCCTCTGGGACAACCGCAGAGGCAAACCCCATTGCGAGCGCTCGTTCTGGTGCCAGGGGATCGCCCGATAGGTAGAGCTCTCTGGTTGCTCGCCTCCCGATTTCATGAGCAGTCATCTCTACTGCGAACTCGGAGTATATGCCGTGCTCAATCTCGGCTTTCGAAATCGTCGTTTCCTCACCGACGACCGCGATATCGGATGCGAGAGCAAATTGGAACGCGGCACCAACAATAGCCCCTTTGCAGGCCATCACAGTCGGTCGTGGATATCGATGGAGTCGTTGGTAAATCTCGTGAATCATCTGCGAGTGTGCCGATGAATCGACATCGTCGTTTGCGACAATACTCGTATCCGCTCCTGCACACGTCGTCGCTCCGTTTCCTCTGAGTAGTAGTCCCTTCTCGGGAGCACTATTGAGATCACCCAACAGTTCGTGCAAGCTGCTCGCAAGCTCCGTATCGAGTGCGTTGAGTTTCTTGGGTCGGTCCAGTGAGGCGACAATGGTAGCGTCTGTCTCGTCGATTTCCAGCGAGGGATAGCTATTGGAAACCATCTCTGAAAGAGTTCCGGTCAAATCGTCATAAGTGTTCGTCCAAGTGCCCTGTTCGTAGATAAAGCACTGCGTTGCCGTGCTCACTGGCTGAACCGGAGAGTTTTCTACCTCAGCGAACTGGCCGACCTTGGTAGATGTGTGCTTTACCTTACCGACCCGTGAACTCCGGCTCCTCGTCCGTTCCGAACGCTGCAAACCCTCTTTCGTAGTCAGTTGTCCGCGTCGCGGATGAAATCGCCTCGGTCTCCGCTGCGAGTTGGTCAGCGAACGCTCGATCGAAGCTCTCGTGCACGAGGCGCTTCGTCTTCCCAATCGCATGTGTCGGTCCTTCTGCAAGTTTCGCCGCAATTTCCTCTGTTCGCTGATTGAGGTCCTCACTTTCGACGACTTCAGTGGCGAGGCCAAGCTCAACGGCACGCTCGGGGTAAATCGGCTCGTCCATCAATATAATCTCCATTGCCTGACGTAGTCCGACAATACGAGGAAGCATGAACGTCGACCCCCCGTCGCCAGTTAGCCCGATTCGAGGGTAAGCGAACTCCAGCCGAGCGTCCTCACTCATCACAACGATGTCCGGGAAGAGAGCGAGACTGAAACCGGCCCCCGCAGCAGTTCCGTTGATAGCACCGACGATTGGCAGCTCGGCTTGATGTAAGTGGATTAAGGCCCGATGGAGTTCGGACGCTTCGGCACGCAGTGCCGCAGCGTCGCTTTCGTCGCCTGTGAACTGCGATAGATCCGCTCCCGGGCAGTATACCTCGTCCGAGCCAGTGAGTGTGAGACAGCGTGTTTCGTCGTCTTCAGCGAGCATCGTTGCGACGTCGGCCAATTCGCTCGCCATTTCCGTGTTCAATGCGTTGAATTGACTCTGGCTCTCCATCGTAACGTGAACAACACTCCCGTCGCGACGAACCACCAGATTATCATACTCTGTCGACTCCATATGCGGTGTCTGACAGCGGTACCATTAATAACCACGCACCGGTGAAATAGTAGTCCATTTGTTTAATATCTTGAACTCGACCGTCCGGTCCATTGTTGGGTTAGGTAACGGAGAATATGACCGGTCAAAGACGATGGGTGCGACCAAGCGGCAAAGCAATAGATAGTGACTCTATCACCGATCCTTGTATAGTTACTATGATTGAATAATTATCAATCAGATACATTCTCTGTGGTTGGTGCTACATGCGCTGACGAGGTTCGGTCAGGACTGCTCTGCTGTGAGTCGCACGTATTCCTGGATACCGCTTTCGAGTCCAACTTCGGGTGTGAAGCCGAGAACCTCCCGCATTTTTGTGTCGTCGAGTTTCGGGTGGGTCCCATACGGGTAGTGATCTTCGTCTGGCTCAGACACGACGGTAATATCCGCATCAGGTACGTTCTCAGCCACCAGTCCGGCAACCGCTCGAACCGACATAAAGCGGTCACGAACGTTGAACATATCAAACCCTTGCTGGCTAACGTCTAACGCCTGAATGATACTCGCTGCGGCATCTTTGACGTAGAGCCAGTTCATTTTCAACTCAGCTCCAGTCACTGTGACCGGTTTCCCTGTTGCGGGGTTCTCAAAGAGGTCCTGTAGATGGACGACTGGAGTTCCACCAGCACGGCCCGGTCCGACAATCGCACCGAAACGTAGTCCGAACACGTTCATGTCGTTTTCTGCTGCGTAGTGTCGTCCCATATCCTCTTTCAGCACTTTCGTCGATCCATAGAGGTTGTTCGGCCATCGAGGGGATTTCTCGTCGACCTCTCTCTCCTCATCGTATTCGACGTATCCATACGCCGCAAGTGAACTTGCGAACACTACCCGATTAACGTCGTGAATGCTAGCGAGTTCGAGTACGTTTGCTGAACCGACGGCGTTGATAGACATCGCAAGGGGTGGTTGGTCGCTACACGTACCGGTGAGTGCTGACGCAAGATGGGCGATTGACGTCACGTCGTGTTCGACGAACACTCTCGCTAACTGCTCAACCTGCCGAATATCTCCCCGGACAAGAGTAACGTCGTCTTCGATTCCTGTGATTCTGTCACGTACTGGAGCATAATCGAACAGAACGACGTCTTCCCCTCGTGAGACGAGTCGGTGAGCGACTCTCGCTCCGAGGAACCCGGTCCCTCCTGTAATAAGATATGCCATGAAACTACCATCGTTGCTCTACAGAAAAACCCTCGGTCGAACCTCAAAGCGGTTAGTTCGGGTGCAATCGATTAACCAATTGGTGAAGGGTAGCCGTTTTCTATTCAATTTTTATGCCATCATGATGCCGCAATAACACTCTAGGAAGGCCATCGCGAAATACGTCTCAACAGAATCTCACCTAATTAGATTGAGTGACAGTCTGTGGGGTAACAAGGCTCTGCTTCAACTGTTCAGCTCGCCATCAATGAATTGCTGACGTAGTTTGTACTTTTCAACCTTGTTCGTCTCGGTCGTTGGAAGATCAGCGACGACTTCGATGTACTGGGGGTGCATGAATTCCGGAAGCTTGGGTTCGATATGCTCATAGAGGTCAGCGTCTGTCACCGCAGCGCCATCGACGTGCTGAACGATTGCGGCGATGTCGTCCTCTCCACCTTCATCCGCCGGGACAGGGAACACGGCTGTTTCGGTGACGGCTGGATGGTCGTTAATCGAGTTCTGAATTTGCATCGAGGAAACATTCTCTCCTCGACGCCGAATTACATCACCAATCCGATCAACGAAGTAGAAGTTGTGGTCCTCGTCTCTAAACACCGCATCTCCAGTGTGCCACCAGAGATTACTCCACGCCTTGACCGTCTTATCGGGTGCTCGATAGTACTCCGACATGATGACTCCTGGACGCTGTGGCCGGACAGCGAACTCTCCTACCTCACCGGGAGGCAACTCCTCGTCGTTCTCATCGAGTACTGTCGCCTTGATGAGGGGCATCGATGTACCTATGAATCGCTCTCCAGGTGCTTCTTCGTAAACAGGCACATCGAGTGCCTTGGCTACCCTAACAGCCTCGTCTGGATTCATCCCTCTTCGAACTTCGTCTGGTGTTTGACGGTCCGCGTTGTCCGGACTGATGACCCCCGTCACTGGATTTCCGCACTCGGTCTGTCCGTACTGCCCGGTGAGTAGGTCGAATCCAAATCGCTCACACATCTCAACGTGGTTCTCCGGCAGTGGCGCCATCTGTACCTTGTTGAGAGAATTTCGATGGTCATCTGGTTCCTCGGGCTGACTCATCAGCCACGATTGCATCACTGAGATGAGTGTTGTCGTCGTCGCTTCGTACCGTTCGATTCGCTCCCAGAACTCTGAGGTACTGAACTGGTCCCACAGAACAACTGAGGTTCCGGCGATGAGTGCAGGTGCAAGACCATTGTACGTTGCTGAGACGTGGTACAACGGCAGCGAGTAATGAATTGTATCGCCTCGATCGATGGTCGCTGAGCGGAACAATGAGTAGTTACCGAAGATCCACCGATATGGGAGGACACAACCCTTCGGTTGACCGGTTGTCCCGGAGGTGTACATGATACTCGCAGGGTCACTCCAATCGATCGTGACCTCCGTTTCACCCGTATTACCGTCTTTTGCAGCGGAGAACGTCGAGCATTCGAAATGGTCATCGACCGGGACCCCACCGTCATCGGTCTTATAGACGACAAGATGGTCAACCGTGTTCAATTCGTCGGCGACCATGTTGATTCGCTCGATGTACTGGTCTTCGACTAACAGTACGCTCGGCGCTGAGTCGTTGATTTGGTAGGTGAGGATATCTCCCTTGTAGTCGAAGTTGATAGGGCTGTAGACGGCTCCGATTTTGTTGATACCGTAGATGGCAAACGCCGTCTGTAGCGGGTTGCGAAACATGACAGAAACATTGTCACCTTTCTCGACTCCAATCTGAGCGAGGGTGTTGCCGATTGCATTCGATACTGCGTCGAGTTCAGCATAGGACACCTGCCGGTCGTCATGCCCGTAGATAAGATAGGGGTCATCGCCGAATACGTCCGCTCTGTGTTCGAGCGCGCTCTTGAACGTATGGTTCTCAATTGGTCGATCATCAAACGCTGGTTGTACCTCTGAAGGGAGGCCCATGAACAGAAAGAGTCACCCGTTGGTCTGTTAAGTGTTCCGGGGAGTACTACCCTGGAAGCGACCCATCGCGGCCTCTCGATGGGGTTGGCTGGTACGTACGTCGAAGATCAATTGATCGTAGCGTCGCGGCGATCTATCGCGACTGGGCGGTCCGTCCACCGTCGACGAGCAGGATTTGACCAGACACATACGCGCCTTCCTCGGACGCTAAGAAGACGGCAGGCCCTTGCATGTCTTGGGGTGTCGCGAGTCGCCCGAGTGGAATCTTCGAGGCAATCTCGGCTTCCCACTCGGGGTCCTTCTCACGGACTGCTTCGTTGATTGGGGTCTTCGCAGTGCCGGGAGCAATGGCGTTGACATTCACCCCATCTTCTCCATAATCCGCTGCTAGCTGCCGGGTCAGGCTCGAGACGCCCCCTTTGGCCGCCGAGTACGCACTGAGATTAGCTACCCCTCCTTCCGCTGCAGCCGACGAGATGTTGATTATCGATCCTCCGGACTCACGGAGTGCTGGCATCGCTGCCCGTGTAACTCGCATTACCCCTTTGAGGTCCACGTCCAATACTAGCTCCATCTCCTCATCAGTTGTATTCTCGATATTGTTCCGGACGACAATCCCCGCGTTGTTCACAACAATGTCGATTTGACCCCATTCATCAAGGACACGATCAACGGCGCTTTGCACGTCGTTGGAATCCATCACGTCACATTCCACAGTGAGTGTCTCGCCATCGAGTTGCGCATTTACCGACTCGAAGTCGTCCGTTTCGACGTCGAAAATTGCTACGCGCGCGCCCTCGTCGACATACGCCTCAGCGATACCGAATCCAATTCCACTACAAGCACCAGTGATTATCGCAGTTTTCCCGGCTAGTCGGCCCATCATGTACGAAACAGGTATGCCCGTTCGGTCCACAAATAGCTGCCGCTGACCCTACTATACTTGAGGAATACCGAACGTCTGTAGAGGTGTTGTACGGTCTTTTCATGCATTACGTCGTACTCACCTGCCCGAACCGGAGGTCTCACTAATCGGCTTCCATTTGGTTCATTCAGCAACCACCGCTTGAACGGGTCACTGCTGTAGTTTTCTTTGATCGAACCACGGAATAGGTTGGACGCACATCGGTTTGCGCTCCATCCTGCGGCCTTGATTTGTCCCGTGCGATGTGTCTCGATCAGTCTTCGAAGTATCGCTCACGCAGTTTGTACTTCTCGAGTTTATTCGTCTCGGTCGTTGGAAGCTTCTCTTCGATTCGAATATGCTGTGGTCGCATGAACTTCGGTAGTAGGTCCTCAAGATACGAGCGAACGTCGGCTTCTGACAGTGACTGCTCTGTCTTCGGCTGAACGATTGTCGCGACTTCATCTTCACCCCCCTCAGATGCTGGAATGGGAAATACAGCTGCTTCCGCGACACCGTCATGGCTGGTGACGGTATTCTGGATTTGCATCGATGAAATGTTCTCGCCCCGGCGTCGGATAACATCTCCAATCCGGTCTACAAAGTAGAAGTGCCCAGATTCGTCCTGATAGGCTGCATCACCGGTGTGCCACCAGAGGTTGCTCCACGCCTCGACTGTCTTCTCCGGCGCCCCGAAGTACTCCTTGAGAATGATTTCGGACTGCTGGGGTCTGATTGCGAGTTGGCCTACCTCGCCGGGGGGGAGCCGTTCGTCGTCGTCGTCAAGAATCGCGACCTCCGCCCATGGCATCGGATTGCCCATGAACCGATCTTCTGGCACTTCCTCGACTACGGCGACGCCCAATTTCTCCGAGTTGCGGATGATCTCTTCCGGGTCTTGGCCATGACGTAAACCATCTGGCGTAGCGTTGTTCCCTCGTGCAGCATGGATAAGCCCGCCTAATGGGCGACCACTTTCTGTCTGACCGAAACCGCAGGTAATGAACTCGAACCCGAAACGTTCCGCGATCTCAACATGGTTCTCCGGCAGTGGTGACATCTGTACTTTATTGAGTGGGTTGCGATGATCATCCGGTTGTGCGGGCTGATTCATCAGCCACGACTGCATCACCGAGATAAGCGTTGTATTCGTTGCCTGGTACTGCTCAACACGGTCCCAGAAGCTCGAGGTACTGAACCTATCCCACAGCGATATTCGGGCACCCGTCATCAACGCCGTCGTTGTGTCCCAGTACGGCCCGACGACGTGATACATTGGTACGACCGAATGAATCGTATCCTCCTCGTTCATAACCGCCCGTCTTGCTTTCGTGTAGTAGATTGGCCAGCGATGGGACAGCAAACACCCCTTCGGCTTGCCCGTCGTCCCCGAAGTGTAGATAATGCTTGCTGGATCCATCCAGCTAACATCGACTGAGGGCCGTTCTGGGCTTCCCTCCCTGAGCTGAGCGAATGTGGACTGAGTGAAGGCTGCATCGAGCGGTTCACTTTCTGCATCTGTCTGTAAGAGGACGACCTTTGGATACGTCTTGAGATCCTCCGTTATCGCGTTCAGTCGATCGGTGTACTGATCCTCGAGCAACAAAATCTCCGAGTCCAGATCATTGAGCTGGTATGTCAACGTCTTGCCCTTATACTCGAAGTTTATCGGCGCGTAGATGCCACCGGCTTTCTTGATGCCGAACATGGCAAACAGCGTCCGTAGTGGATCACGGAAGAGGAGGGATACTCGCTCGCCTTTTCTGAGGCCGAGATTACGGAGCGAATTCGCGATTCGGTTGGCGATTTCGTTGAGTTCTGCGAACGAGACCTTCCGATCCTCTGGACCGTAGATAAGGAATGTCTCCTCACCGTATTGGTCGGCTTGTGTCTCGAGGACGCTAACCTTCGTCTCCTGTTCTTGAGGCAACCCGTCAAACGAACGTATCTGTGTCATGGTGGTTTAGTCGGTGATTGGAGGTTCGTGCTCTACTTCGAGGGGTATTACTCGCCTCGGAGATCTGCTTCGTTCCGGTTCCAGAACGTCTTGGCGTCCCGCCGGTTGATGGTATGCTTAGCTGATGCTACGAGCTCAGCGTCATATTCTCGCGTCTGATCGAGATAGCGTCGCGTTGTTTCAACGACATCGGCAGCGCGTACAACGCAGTTTACGAGTCCGATTTCTCGCGCCCGCTCCGGCGTAATCGGCTCTCCCGTCAGCACTATCTCTTTGGCTAGTCGGTCACCAACTGTGTCTGCCAAAATCACCATAGTGGGCCGAGAGAGAAGTCCCAGTTTGATTTCTGGGAACATGAGCGTCGTATCGTCAGCTAGTACGACGAAATCCGAGTTCGCTGCCAACACCATCCCTGCGCCAACCACAGCTCCTTTCCCAGCGAACCCGACTGGTCCACCGTATAGTCGGAGGAGGTCAAACACCTCGTGGATTGTGTGGCGAAACTCGACGTTTTCGGCTTCGAAATCCGGATTTGAAACGATTGCCGTATCGACGCCTGAACAGGTTGCCTCCCCATTGCCCCGGAGTAACAGGGGTTTTGGGGGGTGCTCGTGCAACCTCTTGAGCAATGACTCCAACGCAGTTGCGAGTTCGGTGTCAATTGCATTGAGCACTTCCGGCCTATTGAGGCTCACCGTCACAATATCTCCCACGTCTACCTCCAAATGGGGGGTCTCTACGGCTGGCACGGCCAGAGGGAACTAGCCAACGAAAATAGTAGTTCCGGTCGACCCAATCAGATACTCGAAAATAGACGTTTGAGTCGCAATAGATCCTGTTTTCACGCTCCAATAATCAGCGGACAGGAGGCTTCCATTTGGTCGACCGAGCAGAGGCCGAGAGTAGTACCGATAGACGGAGTTGCGCCAATGGAGGCTTTTGCCATCAGATCATGTATCTACAATTCGCCCGCATCGTATAGCGAACCGACCGAAGGTGAAAAATTCCGACTCAGCCGGAAATCGTGGGGACCAGTATTCTATTGTTTCTTCTAGCCGATATCTTCGAACTAGCGGGTGATTCACCTGTTACCGATGATCATCACTGACTTCGAGTCGAGTGTCACCATCCCAGACATAGAACCCTTCACCTGACTTCTGGCCAGTCTTTCCTGATTGAACCTTCCGACGAAGGATTTGGGGCGGACAGAACCGTTCTCCGTGCTGCTCGCGGAGATATTCGAGAATATCCAATCTGACATCAAGACCGGCGAGATCGCTCTGTTCGAGTGGGCCAATTGAGTAGTTGTATCCCTTCGTCATGACGTTATCAATGGCTGCTGGCGAGGCGACGCCCTGTGCGACCATTCGCATCGCCTCAACGCCGAGAGCAACGCCGAGTCGGGATGAAGCAAATCCAGGGTAGTCATTCACAACTTCGTAATCAAATTCAAGGTCGTCTTCTACGAGACGCCGGACGAACGCGAGCGTTTTGTCGCTAGTACGGGCCGCCAGTGGTATTTCGAGAAAGTCAATCAGGTGTACGGGGTTCCAGAAGTGAAGACCAATCGCTTGGTCAGGTCGCTTCAGATCTTCGGTGAGTTGAGTGATTGATATTGACGAGGTATTAGAGGCAATTATCGCATCGGTAGGCGCATCACGTTCGGCACGAGCGAGGACCTCTCGTTTGAGCTCGACTTCTTCGGGAACTGCTTCGATGACGAATGAGGCCTCATCTACTGCGTCGGTAAGATCAGTTGTCGTCGTGAGGTTATCTAAGGTCGCTGCTTTGGCCGCATTCGAAACCTTTCCTACCTCGATTCCGCGATCAAGGTTTGTCTCGATACGGTCGCGGCCTGCTGCTACAATATCCTCGTCGATATCGTATAATCTGACTGAGTGACCGCTCATCGCGAACACCTGTGCGATACCATGACCCATTGTCCCGGCTCCAAGTACTGCAATCTGCATGCACAGTCGTGGCTACCATCTCAGATAAATACGAGGAATAGTGTCCATTCGTTTCATCAGAGGTTCACTGACACAGACGGACGCCAATTAGTCCTCTCTCGTTTCCTCGATGTCTTCCATCGTTTCGATGTCGAACCGATCGTCTCGGTGGTTAAGCCATGCTCGAAGCCCTTCTTCTTCCCATTTCTCACCCGCTTCGTCATGCCAGTCTGTCCACTCGTCGCTCTGGTGAGTGAGCTGATGAGCTAGGAAATGAGAGTACATTGCCTCTCGCCGACCGACCTGGTTTTCGGCGTGATTAATGGTCTTCTTGCTGAGTTGGAGCGCGAAAGGTGGCTGCCGGGCGAGTTTTGTCGCCAACACCATCGTCTCTTCATCAAGGTCCTCTTCAGGTACTGCCTTGTTCACAAGACCAAGTCGTTCAGCTTCCGGCCCGGAAATCGGGTCTCCAGTCCAGATGAACTCCTTGGCCTTCCGAAAGCCCATCTCCCACGGCTCAAGCAGGAGTTCGGTCGCTGCGGAGGCCATCCGATTGACGGGCTGTTGGAACGTAGCATCAGCTGAGGCGACTGCAAGATCACACACAGACATCAGCATCAGTCCTGCTGCGCCACAATATCCGTGAATTTGTGTGATTGTGGGGACACGAAGATCTCGAATGTCCATGCTGCGTTCCCAATAATACTCCTGTTCATAACTGAGCCGCTTCTCGGCAGACCAGCCTCGTCGACTATCTTGGAAACCGTCCTCGCCCCCACCGAGATCGTGACCCGAGGAGAATGACGGTCCGTTTCCGTCGATAATGATGACTCGGGTTTCTTCTTCATCCTCGGCTTCTTTTAGCGCTTCGTCAAGTTCATCGATAAGCTGTGGCGATATTGCGTTGTGCGTATCCGGTCGGTCGAGTGTTATTCGAACGATGCCCTCTTCGTGATTGGTTCGTTCTAACGTCTGCCACGTCATACTGTCTACCCTGTTTGGTGGGATTGTTAAGCGTTTGCATCAGCCGAAACAGAACTCCGATAGCGCCGTACGTGAAATGGCCAATTTTAGCACTCTCATGGCTTTTACCCTTATTCCAATCCTCCCGTGTTGAGATAGCGGTGGGGGGCCTCATCTACAGATGGGGTGTCCAAATGGTCGAAGTTACAGCTGATCAACCGATTTGACCTGGTGAAGCGGGGCAGTTGGGGGGTCCCAACAGATGGTCGACGTTGATAGAACAAAGACGGGGGAAGAATGCGCTCGCTGGCTTGGCTATCAGTTATCGTCGAATGATGACCTTCTCACCTTCAGTAACTACCTCGTATGTAGGGATGTTGTAGTCCAGTAGCGGACTGTGGCCGTCTGTCAGTGAAAATTCCAATCGATGCCACGGGCAATTGATTGTACAGCTGTCAGCGTTTATCGCTCCCCGCGTATCTGTCGCTGGATCCGGTCCCTCGATGAATCTGGGTTGTCCAGCTTCGGCGAGTGGGAGATTCTTGTGTGGACAGTTATTGTGAATAGCGAACAACTCACCGCCAACGTTGAATACGGCGACGTCAACCCCTCCTGCATCAACCGCAACTCCTTCCCCTTCGGGGAAATCGTCGACGTACCCGACATGGTATTTAGACATCAATACCAAAGAGTTCGCTGGCCGTCTCACTCAGCAGCTGCCGCTGCAGTTTCTGATCAATAGCCGGATTGTCACGGACCCAATCCACCGTATCAAGCGTGTGGTGCGGGAAGTCTGTGGCGAACAAGATGGTGTCTTCGGCATGGCACATCTCTAGAAACGCCTTTGCATGCTTCGGTCCGCCGGGAAGTGCAATAGGTTGGGTATTGTAGTAGAAATTGTCAAAGACGTATTCACTTGGCATCCGGTCCAGATACTCTTGGTCCATCTCCATAAGGCGTGGTGTCAGCTGCAGATCGCCGGGATAGTTCTGGTACATCTCGTCACATCGCAATGCCATGAATGGTATCCAGCTGATTCCGGCTTCCTGAATGACAACTTGGAGGTCAGGGTACTTATCGAGCATCCCAGAGAAGATAATGTTCCCTTGATTCAACATCGCACTATGCGACCAATCGAGGGCAAACGCCTCGACGTATGAGTGCTTCGAGGCGCCGTGGACGTCGAATTGCTTATCGAACCCTGCACCGTGAATCAGCCAGGGGAGGTCGAGCGAGCAGAGCTGCTCAACGACGGGATCAAACTCTGTCCCACCGATGAGTTTATTTGGGCCATACCAGGCTTGTGCGGCGACGACTCCCCGTTCTGTGCCAACGCGATCGAGTTCTTCGACAGCGGCGTTCGTATCCCACTGTGGGGCAATAATTGCTCCGTGGATACCCTCTGAAACGTCGATAACCTTGTCTAGGAGATAGTCGTTGTAAGCACGTGCAAGCTCGGTTTTCACTTCCGGATAACGACCCGTAGCAAGATTGACTAGCCCCGGGATGACGACTATCGAATCGAGGCCCATCCTCTCCATGACCGTTACCATCTCTTCTGTATTCATCGGTTGACCGTGAGTAATGGTCGAACTCTCGGTCTCATGAGAGTAGTTCGATACCCAACCCCCGAGATCGGCTTTCGGCATCCCCCACTCCATCTTCTCAGCGACTGCTTTGTTTTCGATGTAGGGTAAGAGCGGCTCAGGTGAGTGGATTTCGAGGTGAAAGTCCGTATCAATTACTGTCTCAGTGTTGAAACCCTCTTCTACATGCTGACCAGTCGTTCTGCCAGACATGTGACAAAGTCTAACGTGCCTTCTAATAATTGTTCGGCTGATGGCGTAATGGTCCTATGAGCATCCAGATACTACTGGCGCTGCTCCTTCACGTATTGTCGGCCTGGGGCTCCACGAGGATGACCAGCCTTGTCTGATCAGTTCGGCTGAAAGTATCGATAGAGTGTTGGAAGGACGGTCAATGACGTTGAATGCCCTCTCCTCCGGAGCGCATTGACCATCTGGTCGATGAGCCCTCTAGCTATTCAGAACGTACGGGGCTCGAGGTCTCATGGCTGGGTATCGTTAATTGACAGCGCTTGATTGTACTGCGAGATGCTCCCATACTGCTTGGGGGCTCTTGATATCAGTGAATTGCGGTGAAATTATTCGGTTCCCTATCATTTTTTGCGTATTCACTCCTTCTGGTGTCCCGATAGGACGTGCGTCTCAGAGACTCGCTATTCGGGAGTGAAGCCACTGTCATCAGCGAGCGGAATTTTCAGTTGCTGTTGCTCGCGAATATTTTCCCAGCTATTGGAACAGCGCTGCTCTCACCAGTTCTCGATACACTAATCGAACCGCTCGGGGCCTCGCCTGCCACGATTGGACTCATGGTTTCATTCTTCACAGCTCCCGCAATTTTCGTTATCCCCCTCGCTGGCGTACTTGCGGACCGATACGGTCGTCGGCTCGTTCTCGCTGCTTCTCTCACATTATTCGGCTTCGCAGGTAGTGCGATTGCCCTCACGACCAACTTCGCTCTCGTGTTAGGGCTCCGAATGATTCAGGGAGTTGCGTTTGCAGGACTAACGCCAATTCTCGTTACGAGTGTGGGTGACCTCTACGCGGGAACAAGAGAGGCAACAGCACAGGGACTTCGGTTCTCGGGGAGTGGACTAGCTCAGATGGTGTTCCCGTTGCTCGCGGGGGTACTCGTCGCAATCAGGTGGCGATATCCATTTTTCTTGTTTGCGCTGGCGATTCCGACCGCTGTTATCTTCTTCCGATGGTATGACGAACCAGCCACCGATAGTACGACGGGTACTACTGGCCAATCGATTCAGAGCTCTGACGGCCTATCGTACCGAAAGGCCCTATTCGACCTTGTTCGCCATCGGCGTGTTCTCGCACTCACCACTGCCCGAGCACTTGGTCCCATCGTGTGGATCAGCTTCCTCACCTATAATTCAGTGATTGTGATTCGAGTAATCAATGGCACACCTAGTGAAGCGGGAGTACTCGTCGCCATTGGGAGCCTGGTTTTCGCAGCATCAGCCAGCCAATCTGGACGAGTAACGGAAATATTTGGCTCTCGCTACGTGCCATTGCTCATCAGTAATACCGCCCAGGCGGTCGGATTCGGAGTCGTATTGCTCGCTCCGGGCATCCCGATAGCGGCCGCTGGCATCGTGATCGTTGGTGTCGGGTTCGGAATCGAGATCTCGCTCTACCGAAGCATCATTACCGGAATCGCTCCGACCGCATTGCGAGCTGGATTCGTGAGTGTGGCCGAAGCAGCTAGTCGTGTCGTCATCACGCTTACTCCCATCGTCATCGGCTGGGCAATAGCAGTCACACGACCAGTAGTGGGCCTTTCTCAGGCTGTTCAGCTATCGATTCTTAGCATAATACTTTTCGGTAGCGCTGGACGAATCGGTCTGTTAATCATCGCTCGTGTGTCCCCACAACCACCTACTGAACGGATGTCACCCGTCGATGGCTGAAAAAACCGACTCGTCTCAACTGACTTCGATATTATTACTCCTACGCATTTTTACGTGATGCGTTGTGGATGGTGGCTTATTTAGTCGGGTTCGAGGACAATCTCACTCATGCTTGAATCGAAGCAGCAGAATTCTACCATATCGTATAGATGGTGCCATCCGATATGGTTACGACACTATCAGATCGATAGTAACGAGCTTGTTGGAGCTCCCAGAGATGTAGAGCGTTTTCATGGGTCACCAACGCAATAAGAGAGTGAGAACGAAATTCGCCTCAGTTAAGACGGAAGCCCTGCAGGATGTACGATTGCAGGAAGTAGACGAACAGGAAGGATGGGATAACCATGAGCGTCGTCGCCGCCATGACTTGCCCCCAGAGAACCTGATACCCCTGTACGAATGATTGCACACCAACAGTGAGCGGCCAGAGCGCTTGGTCACTTAACAGGACGGTTGGCATCGTGTACTCATTCCACGCGACAGCATACGCGAAGATGGAAACGGCGATGATACCCGGTTGAGCGATCGGCAGTGCAATGTCCTTGAACGCCTGGAATCGGGTCGCACCGTTCATTCGCGCTGATTCCTCCAGCGACTCTGGGACGGTCTGGAAGAACTTCCACATCAGCCAGAGACCAAACGGGAGTGCCAGGGCAGTCTCAGCGAGGATGACTCCAATGTACGTGTTGACCCATCCGAGGTACCGCCAGAGGACAAACATAGGAATCGACAGCATGATCGCCGGGAACATGTACCCCATGAGGATGCCTCGGGCGAACATTCGTTTGTACGGGATATCGATTCGAGTAAGCCCGTAACCCCCGAGGGTTGCGGTCACTGTGGTGAGGCCGACGACACCAACCGTGTAGATGATGCTGTTCAGATAATACTGGAGGAACTGCGGATCACTTAGAATCGCTTCGTAGGCTTCGAGAGTAAACGACAACGGGAAGAGATTTTGATGGTCGTTGAATAGTAAGTCGGATGGCTTGATCGAGGTAACGACCATCCAGTACAGCGGGAAAAGGATAACGAGCAAAGCGACTGCCAGAAACCCGTACAGTGACAGCCGTCGCAACTGGTTTCGTCGGTCGTATGAGAGACGGTTCCAGAGTGGTACTGACCCGCTGTACTGCTGTGATGTGGTTGTAGTGGTCTTCTGACTCATTCGACACGCACCTCTTCAGACGGATTCAGGAAGTGGAAGTACAATATCGCGACTACGAGTAGGACGGCGAACATGATTGTCGAAACTGTCGTCGCTTGAGACAGCTCTGAGGACTGGAACGCCAAATTGTAGCCGTAAATCGGCAGCGTCTTGCTGGCTTCCGCGGGCCCACCACGTGTGAGGATCCAGATGATATCGAATTTATTGAACATCCAGATACCTCTGAGCAGAAGCACGATGAAAATGACTCCCTTAAGATTGGGGAGTGTCACGTCTCGAAACCGCTGATAGCGGTTCGCGCCCGCCATTGTCGCGGCCTCGTAGTATTCGTCCGGAATACCCTGTAGTCTCGCGAGGGTCATTAGGGTGACAAATATCGAAAATTTCCAGCTGTTGGCGACAATCAATGCTGGCATCACGAGTTCAGCGTTCCCAAACCAAGCAATGGGACTGTTAATCAGGCCAACGTCAACTAGGATTTGGTTCAGAATCCCATACTGTGAATTACCGAGCCACATCGCGATGTACGCGACGACTGCTGTCGGGATTAGATATGGTAACATGACAATCGCTCTTATTGCGCCTGCAAATCGGAACGATCGGTTGACCAGTAGTGCGAGACCGACACCGAACACCAGCTGTACCACAACCGATCCCAGTGCGAAGTAAACGGCTCGGATGAACGACTGTTGGAAGATTTCGCGCGAGAGAACCAGCGAATAGTTGCTGAGTCCAACCCAAGTCCAGTCCCACGTCGTATACAGGGGTACCTCGAAGAACGTCGTCACAATTCCCCAAGCCATGGGGATTAGTGAGATGAAGGTGAAGAGGGCTAGTACTGGAACCGTGGTCAACAGGATCATCACACGACGACGTGAAAGGAATTCGTAGACCTCGTCTCGCCGTCGATACGTGCCGCCCAGCTCTTGCGTGGGTTCTGTATTGCTCATTTATTAAACATTAGTTATGATTTTGGAGACTCGAGTATTACGACTTCGCCTGTTCGAGCGCGTTTACTGCGGTCTGATGAACGTTTTCTACAGCCGTTGCCGGGTCGACATCATTAAGCAGGACTTCCTGGACTGGGCGCGTGATAATATCGCTTCCAAACATCAGGGTACCAGCATATGGATTACCACCTTCGACTGCGATTGCTGGATTCATCCCTCGTTCAACAGTAAGGTCGAAGAACTGTTGTATCACATCCATACTGTGCCCAGAGCTCTCTTCAACGAACTGCTGCAACGCCTGCTGGTATGCATCGCCGTTGCGAACTTTCGGGAACGCAGGGATGTTGTGGATTGGTACCGACATCATGAAATCCGTCCAGTATTCCGGTTGGTAAGCGAAACGCATCCACTCTCTTGCTGCGTCGGTCGCATCAGCACCTTTCCCCTGCACCCACCCGACCGACTGGCCGTGTGTTAGAGCCTCGTCGCTCTGCTTCGGGAAGTACGGACGAACGTTCTTTGCAAACGATTTGTTTTGTCGACCAGCGATAAGTTTCGGCCTGAAGCCAACATACCACCCGGCTGCGCTCTGGCCAGAGGGGATAGCGTTCGAGAGTGACCCACAGGAAGCGTCCGCAGCTTTTGGCGAGTATTTGTGAAGTCGCTTGAGGTGGTTCAATGTCTCAATCCAGAGTTGCTTGTTCTCTCCACCATCGTCAATAGCAATCTGAATCTCGTCGTCTTTCCGGTGGTACATCCGAGCCCCGTTCTCTCTGAGCCGAGAATGTATCTGAATCTGATTACAGACGTCGTTGCCTGCGCCGACGTAGTACCCATTGAGACCGTTCGTTCCATCTACCCGCTTTGCTTCTGCTACCTCCTCTTCCCACGTTGATGGGTTGGCCTCATAAACGTCGTCCCGACGCCAATCGATTCCACGCTCGAGGTACATCGGGACCATGTAGTCTTGATCGTTCGCCGTAAGTCGAATGGGCTCTCCCACCTCCCCCCATGACTCAGATACCGCATCGAGTGTATCACCGATAGGCTGCAAGACGTCCTGATTCAGAAACTTCACTGCTTCCAGTTGCGTTGAATGGATGACTTCCGGAGGGTTACCGGCACTAATGAGCTGGGCGACACGTTCGCCCGTTCCTGCTCCTGCCTCCGTGTAGTCCATGTTGACCTTGGCTCCGGTCGCTTTCTGGAACTCGTTGGCAATCTTGTCATACGCTTCAGTCATTCCCTGACCTGGAGATTCAGCCACCACGTGTACAGTTTTCCCACTGAAGTCCCCCCATTCACCTGTAGAAGTGGTCGCACCACCGCCCCCACCACCTGAATCCGTGTTGTTAGAACTGCCGCCATTGTTTCCACCACCGAGACAGCCACTCAACCCGATAATGCCGGCGGCCCCTGCACCTGCGAGAAACCGGCGCCGATTCATTCTCTTCGTGGCAAACGTTCTGTCCGCTCCATTGCCATGCTTTGGCATGGCCCAATGGGGACTTTGCCCAGTATTAAAGCCTTCCATCATGTAAATCTCTGAAGCAGTATTTGATTCCAAATACGGAATTTTATGTGATTAAAACAAAAATATGAGCCAGAATTTTGAGCATTAGGGTTATGTAATGGCCTATTCAAGCCGGTTTTCTTTGGGGTGATGGGAGCTGCAGATTCGGCCCGCAGCTTGCTACTCAATTTTTCTACCATCAACCGAATGGTCAACCCAATCTCGCAGCATCAATGCGGTTTCATGCATTTAATTCACCAGTCACCTTGGTCAGTACTGATGACGCTGACAGTTCCAAGGGGAAGGATGCCAATTCTACCGATTAGGAACTAACGAGAGTTATAGCCATTGAGCTAGTCGCATTGGATGGGCGGTCAACGAGTGGCTACAATGACCGACCGATCTCTACTAATGAGGAGGCCTGCTTCCAATTGGTCGCTTGGTGGTCAGTTCGCTAGCCGATTCACTGTCACTGCCACAGATTGATCCGTACATAAATAGGCGTTAACCAAAAAGATGTTTAGTATAAAAAAGCCGGGCGAGTATTAGTTCTAGAGATGCTCTACTCAGACATGTCCACCCAGAAAGCCCGATGGGGACGAAACTTCTATAGGTGAGTGGGAAGTTAACGCGGAGTATGTCAGTCCAGGTCGAGACTTTACGAAAAGAGTTCGATGTGCCGGAAGGGGTCGAGGTTGCTGTCAATGACGTCTCCTTTGAAATCGGGGGCGATGAGTTCTTTACCCTTGTTGGGCCATCTGGGTGTGGAAAAACGACGACTCTCCGGTGTATTGGAGGGCTCGAAACTCCAACGTCTGGATCGGTGAAGTTCGACGGACAGAACGTAACCGATGTCCCACCAGAGAAGCGTGAAGTGGGGATGATGTTCCAGAACATCGCCCTGTACCCACATATGACCGTGGAGGAGAACATTGCATACCCCCTCAAAATTCGACACGTCGGAGACGACGAAAAACACCAACGTGCGAAAGAGGCTGCGGAGGTGATGGAGGTTGGAGAGCTGCTTCAAAAGTATCCTGGTGAGCTGAGCGGGGGACAGCGTCAACGGGTAGCACTAGCGCGAACAATCGTTATGGACCCGACCGTATTCTTGATGGACGAACCCCTCAGTGACCTCGACGCCAAACTGAAGGTCCGAATTCGGAAAGAGGTTCAGCGAATCCATAAACGCCTCCGTGTACCTTTCGTCTATGTCACACACGATCAGGAGGAGGCAATGAGCATGAGCGACAAGATTGCCGTGATGAACAATGGGGACATCGAGCAGGTGGGCACACCAAAGGATTTGTATAACTCTCCCACAAATGAATTTGTAGCCTCTTTTATAGGTAATCCAACTATAAATTTGGTTGATGGAGAGACCAACTATGACGACAATAATGCCAATGTGACTGCAGCCGGGATGGAATTTTCGTTCGACGAGTCTACCTTTCACCACACCTCCAGTGGATCTGCTATCCGACTCGGTTTCCGCCCTGAACACGTTTCGCTTGAGCGTGAGCAGCAGACGAACGCAATTGAAGGGACGATCTCGATTCTCGAACCATTAGGTAATACAGACCTCGCTACGGTGGACAGTGATGTGGGAGAACTCCGAGCTGTTATTCCGGCGGAAGGTGAAGGGGGCTTCGTGTTTGACGAGGGAGACACAGTGTGGGTCACCCCGAATCCTGATCGGTTGTATCTATTTGACGCTGATACTGGAGAGCTATTGACTCGCGGCGCTATCTCCTGAGGGTCAAGTATTTTGAGACCCCGACAATAGTATGGCTGGCTGTAACGAACAAGCCTGGGAATACGAATATACGTACTATTACGCTGACTCTCGGTTGAATTGGCATTCTCCGTTCAGCTGGTCATTGAGATATGAGAGCGATCGCAACGGGGGAAGACACCACGGTTGATTGCGATTAATGGATCATCTTTCGACTCTGCAGTCTCTAATAGCGCCAGTCCACATGGCCCACAGTAGTAGTGAACAGCTC
This sequence comes from Halomarina salina, assembly GCF_023074835.1. NCBI lineage: Archaea > Methanobacteriati > Methanobacteriota > Halobacteria > Halobacteriales > Natronomonadaceae > Halomarina > Halomarina salina. Next base: position 52,860 of record NZ_JALLGW010000004.1, on the reverse strand, counting down.
CCACGTGGCTTCCATAGTTCAGGCAACAGGGTATATCGGGTGGTGTGAACTGCGGCTACACAGCGTTTGCTATGACTTCCCTCACTCAATAGAAGATCTTCGTCCTCTGCTGACGGCAACTCAAATGTGGACATGGACGATCTACCAGGCACTGAAGCGTTGAATATGGGGGCATCGGCATAGGTGAATGACGAAGTATCACCACACCGTCCAAGACTCTGTGAATCAATAAATCACTGATCTACATCTTGCTCTGCGAGCTCGCGGATTCTCTCTTTTGTTTCTTCTTGATAGTCGCCGAACGCCACCTCAAACACACCTCGATAGAAGTGCTTGTTCTTCTCTAGCGTGACACCCTCGCGTTTCAGTTGCTTTTTCAGCCGGGTAAACGTAATCTCGATCTCCTCACTCTGCTCCGGTTCGACGTATATGGTGGCTGAATCCCAGTCTTGCCGGATGTTCAGCGGTTCGTCACCCGTCGCATCAGCCTCGCTGGCCGACGAATTGGCATCGGCTGTGGAATTGGCTTCGTGTTGATTCGAATGTCGGTCAGAGGCAGCTTCAGACTCCACTGGCATCTCCGGGTCTTCTTCGGTGGCAGCGTCCTCGTTGCTCGCTCCATCTGAGGGGTCCTCGAATCGCTCGTCCATTCCCCGAGGCATGCTCAGGCCTCCACCTGCGTTTTATCGAACGCTCGCTCCATCGTGTCCGCAATCTCCAAGAACAGGTCACGCTCTACGTGTTGGTCATTCGCGTCCTCCCATTCGAAGATGTCTCGTCCGTTATCCCACGCACGCTGAATCGCCACCCGCATTGGGAGTTTGAAGATGGGTGCCATCGCCGCGAACGACTCGTCGAACGCTTCGAGGAACTTCCGAGACTGGCCGTCCTCGCGATACATGTTTGCCAGCAGTCCGACGATCGCGATCTCGATTTGCTGGTTGTCTTCGATAGATTCCAGCTGGTCCCAGAGATCATCGAGCGCGTCTCGTGACGTCGCCTGTGTTTGGGCGGCAAGAAACACGTTCTGGGCGGCGATGAACGCCGCGTCCGTTAGTACAGAGAGGTCCGGCGGGCAGTCGATGACAATGTAGTCATAGTCATACCCGTCTTCGACCAGCCCATCAAGAGCAGTTTGGAGGGCGAGTCGAGCACTCGCATCGTCCATCCAATCACGCGCGAGACCCATATCCTTGTGACTCGGAACAAGATCATAGTTCAGGTGCTCGTACTCACTGGCCTCGATGACGATTTCGGAAAGGTTGGTGTCATGTGTGCGCGGGTTATCGACGAGGACGTCGAGTAAGTTCGCGTCGTCAGTGACGAGCCTGTTTGGCAGGTCATTTTTCGGGTTCGAGGGGTCAGTATCATCGCCCGGTCCCAAACCAAGGCCTTTGGTCAGGTCGGCCTGGGGGTCCATGTCGATCGCCAAAACATCGTGGCCCCGGACGGCGAGCGCCGCGGCGCTGTTGATCGTCGCTGTCGTCTTGCCGGTTCCACCCTTCTGATTTCCGAACGCAATCGTCGGGATGCCCGTCGACGGAACGACACCCCACCCATGGGGAGCTTCACTCATACCAGAGTCATTGAATCAATGAATCTTAAATCCGCGTCAGACAACTCGTCCTGAAAGCACTGCTTGTTGCTCTCCCGAGCACTGGTTTCATGCAGGATATCTGGACATAATGGACTTCATTCACTGAATCCATGAGTCAATGATTCGGTGATTCTATGATTCAATGTGCCCCCATGCTACGCTAGGGGCCACAGATGGTACCGGAGTCTGCTTGCAGCCGAGTATCATTGAGTTAGTGATTCACTGAATCAATGATTATCTACAGCATCATGGAGTTTCGGAATCCATGATTCAATAAATCATAAACTCATAGACTCAATGAATCCAGGAGTTGACTGACGATCAGGGAATCTATACATCCATGACTCAATGATTCAGTGACTCGATAGTTCAGTGACTCCGTTGAGTCAGCGAATCAATGATTCTAAGAGATAGTGAATCAGTGAGCAAGTGCTCTCAGAGCAATGACCAGCTAGTCAGCACATTAGTCCGTGTCAAATGCAGCAGCCAGCTGGTCGCGCATGAACTCGCGACGAAGGTGACGGGAGCGTGAATCGGAGAGATAGTTCTGCATGACGACCTCCGGGTCGCTGCTCCCCTGTTCGGCCGCGATCTCCTCTACCCCGTCGAGCACTCCTTCGAGAACGGCGGTGTACGTCTCATACCAGAAGCGACGACACAGTTGCGGACTTGGGCGCTCACCCTCAATCCGGTCGGGTAGCCCCGCCCGCACAGCAAGTCGCTGGAAACGATTTCGGACCGTATCCCGCGTGATGTGTGGTGAGTGCCCCTGCGGCGACGGGAAGAGGTACCCCGTCCAAGTCTCGTCGGCAGTGAGTTCATCAAGCCGAACGTCAAACACGTCGAGTCCGTACAGGACAGAGACCTCTCCAGGGCCGTTTTTCCGCGACTCGAAGGTAATATAGGGGACCTCGCTATCGTTCTCTGGTTGCTGGAACTGCGAACCGTGCAGCGCGGCGACCTCGTTTGCTCGGAGTCCCCAGCCAGCGAGTGCAACCACCAGGAGTCGTTCTGCTGTAGTCGTCGTCGCCTGCATCAGCTGGCGAACCTGATCGGCCGAGAGCGCGGGCGTTGACGACCCTTGGGACTCCCACTTGAACTCGTCATAGAGCCCGCTCGCGGGGTTGAGCGCGGCGAGACGGCGGCCGACCAGGTGTTGATACCATGCGTCAACGACTCGCCGAACCCGTTGGAGGGTCCGTGCGCTATACGTTCGGGGAGCTTCCTCATTTAGCCAGTCGAACGCCGCATAGCAGGCATCGACAGCCTCGTACGCCGGTGCGGACCCGTCGCGCTGGACGGGCGTTAGCAGGTCGCCCGTCTCGTTCGCTTCGTGGTATGCCCGCACGTAGAGGTTCAGACGTGTCCTGACCGTGTCGACGGACGATGTCGCAAGCCCATACCGTGCCCGGCGACGGTCCAAGAAGCGTTCCAGTGCGTCGATAGTAGGCTCGTCCGTCGTCGCCCACTCATAGCCCGTCTCAGCCTGATCGACGAGGTGTTCGGTCCAGAACGTTCCGAACGATAGGTCGTGATGTCGCCGCAGGGCAGCGAGAAATGACCGTGCATCGTGGTCTCGGAACCACTGGTAGGGAGGCCGCTCAGATTCGGGGTCAGTTCCCTCCGCTGCAAGCTGTGGAGCAACCCGTTTCCAGTACAGGTTGACGAAGTCTTCGAGGTCGCACGTTGTCCAGCGGACGTCGTCAAACGAGAGCGTAGTTGTCGAGTCGGTCCCGCTCTCGCCATCAGAACGGCTCATGCGGTATCAGACCGCCGCTGCACAGGCAGAGAGCAATCCATGGCTGAAGCTACAGAAAGCCCAACATCGCCATCAGGGGGTCGTTCTGAATCGTCCATATTCGTGATGTTCGGCAGTTTAGTTGATTGACTTATGAATTTGTGGGTTCAGCTGACCTCTTCAGTCTGCGTAACCCACGCCTGTCAGTAGAGAAAACACCCGAACATCCATGTATCGCATATCGCTATATGTTTGGATAAGCGAGGAAATCCCAGAGGCTCCCTCCTTACGCTACCCGGTCAGCTACGAGAGTTCGTTCTCTCTGATTTATCTCCGCGACCTCGCTTTCTGTCCATTCACCGCTCCGTCCAATTGAAAGCGAAGGGTCGAACAAGAGGTGTTGATATTAATTCCAACACTTTTTCCATCGAACTCCGCCTATGGCGAGCGTGACAGTCGAGCATTCCGAGGCTACGCTGGATATTGCGTCGACACGTTGGTACTGTACACAGTTCTTTGTTGACTACTACAAGGCTACCTCGGAATGGGACGCAGAGAAGCGTCGACACGAGCGAACAGGCACAGTCGTCGAGGAGCTGCTAAAAACGTTCGTCGAGACTGAGGTCTTTTCAGGGGCTGAGCTGACGGCGCTGAAATCAGTCTGTCAGACATCGTCAGTGATCGGCCAGGAGAAGACTATCGAGCGGGTGAGAGCAACTGGTGGCGCACCCGATCGTCTTGATGCGGTCGTTGAGCTCATTCAGAGCGAGGAGGAACTCGGAATCATCGGCGGGACAGCGCTGAAGGTTGCAGCCCCCACTGATGATGTCGAAGTGCAGCTCATCGATTCGTTTGCGACGCTCATCGACGAAACAGCCGAAAACCAAGCGTTGGATACAGCTGTGAAAACCATCCTCGATCTCCCTGTCCAAGACGTCGGATTGGCGACGCTCACGCCGGTTTTCTGCCTACTCTATCCGGAACGATACCCGATCGTAAATCACCAAACGAAAGTCAGTATCAAGGCATGTCTCGATCTCGACGTTCCGAAGGATCCGGACGAATACTTTGAAGCAATCGAGCTTTTTTCCGCTATTCGGGCCGACTTCGACTTCGAGGACAACTTTCGACACTTGGACTTCTACTGCTACTGGGCAAACGAACGGACCGACGTCAACGAGTGGTTTCGGTCAAACGATATCGCAGATCGAGCAGTATGGCAGTTGAACGCCGGCCTTGAGACAGATGGTGGACCCGACACCCTATGGCCGCTCTGGAGAGAACACGGCCTCTGCTCTATTGGGTGGGATATCGGAGATCTCTCCAAGCTGAGCCGTGATGAAATCGATGCCAGAGCCGCATCCGAGTCGAGTGCCGATGCCGGTGTCTGTCTCAAGCGGTTCCGGGATGCGCTCACACCGGGAACAATCGTGCTTGCAAAGGACGGTGAGCAGCTCCTGGGTATTGGAGTCATTCAATCGGAGGCGTACCGGTATCACCCAAACGCGTTCGACGAGCACGTCCCTGCAGAATCAGTTTCACATCCACATCTTCGACCTGTCGAGTGGGTTGCGATCACATCGGGCGATGAAGGCCCGGTGTCGAGTTGGGCCCCCGAACAAGGTCTCTCCGCTCAGAAGACACTGGCTCAGACGAACCACTTCGAGTCGATCCGATACGCGCTCGCGAACCGAACACCATCCCTTCGTGAGGACCTCTTCGATATCGAACGAGAGGTCGCAGCAGTGAGTGCGGCCCGCCACCCCTCGACCGACACAGAAGATCCTCCTTCGTCAGAACACGAAACGTCGCCTGACGACGAACTCGATCGAACTCCCGTTGAGGAGCCACCGATATCAGAAGCGGCTCCGTACTACTGGGTCAGTCAGGGCAACAAAGAGGAACTCGAGGAAGAATACCTCCAAGCTCCCGACGACAGTCAACCACACCACGACCTCCGAAAGCTTGCCCCCGGAGATATCGTGTTCAACTACCGAGAGGGGGCGGTAGTCGGTTACTCTGAGGTAACGTCAGAGCCATACTACTACCAAGTCGATACTGAAGAGCAGCTCCGTGTCGACATCGACCTGCAGCGGTTCAGTGAACCGCTCCAATTCGCCGATGTTTTCGCATACCTGATTCGTGACGACGTTAGACTCGATACGTACTATCCTGTCAACAAAGCTGGGATGAACCAGCAGTATCTGTTTAACCTGAGCGAGAAGGCCGGGGAGTATCTCCTCACGCAGGGTAATCGTCAGCGGGCCCCCGAGCGCCTCACCAAACGACTGTCGCTGCCACGGGTCGATCCTGAACTCCCCAACCAACTGTATTATCCACCTACACAGGCACGCCAGCTTCGCTCACAGCTCTCGGCGGCGATCAATTCCGGAAAACACGTTATTTTGACGGGGCCGCCAGGCACTGGCAAATCAAAGATTGCTGAGGCGATCTGTAGTCAAGCAACAACGCTCGATTCGGTCGATGACTGGGTGTTTACCACGGCGACTGCGGAATGGACGGCATACGACACGGTCGGGGGCTACATGCCACGACGCGACAGCGATGAGCTTGCGTTCTCGCCAGGGCAGTTCCTTCGATGTTTCCGAGATCGGGACGGGACGCTCGTGAACAAGTGGCTGGTGATCGACGAACTGAACCGATCTGACATCGATAAAGCGTTCGGACAGGTGTTCTCTGTTCTGGCCGGTGATTCCGTCGAGCTCCCGTACGAGGGGGACGGTCATCCATCGACCCCGGTTCGTATCGAAGCGGTAAACGAAAAGACGGACCCACAGCGCCGTGACCGAATCGCGACAGATCCCGATCGGTATCCGATCACTGGGGCCTGGCGGCTTATTGGAACGATGAACACGGCCGACAAAGCCTCGCTCTATGAGATGTCGTACGCGTTCATGCGACGCTTTGCGTTCGTCCACGTGGGGATTCCCGAAATCGCGACGGAGGACGGACTCGCTCGACAGTGGTTGTTAGATCCGACTTACGACTCCCCCGGGACGCAACCCGCGAATTACGCGTCAGCGTGGCTCGACGGTGAGACAGGGGATGAGCGAACAGCCCTCCACGAAACGTTGTCGGCAATTGGCCCCCGGTTGGCGGTTCTATGGTCGAACATTGAGGGTGGTCGTCCTATCGGTCCCGCCATCATCCACGACATTGTCTCCTACGTCCACGCCTCCGATGGGAGCGCAACTAACGGTGATAATCTGACGGATGCGTTGATCGCACTTGTCTTCCCTCAGTTTGAAGGAATGCGTCCCGAACAACAGCGAACTCTTATTCAGTCGCTCGACACCCCACGGCGGTGCGTTACTCAGCCTGGCCGTGGTGACTCGGAGTCGAGTACCACGCAGGATCCGGTCGCACCGGAGTTAGCGACCGATCGCCTGTATCGAACCGCCGAGGATATGTTCGGTATCACACTCACCGATGAGTCCGACGACTCGTAGCGCCCTCGTCGATACCGTTCGATCAGAACTGATCGCGTATCTCGGCAGCGGTCGGCCGCTCAACCAAGATGTGCTTGCCGGAGCGCTCGGCCCAAGTGACCTCCAGATCGCGGAGCTTGACCGACTACTAGGGATCCATTTCGTTCAGTCCGATCCTGTTCGGGCATACATGCGGGCGCTTCCGGAGCGGCTTCGGCGGATCCGAACCGCGAACAACGTCTCGCGTGAACGCACACGCGGGGAAGTTCGCGGCGCAGTAGACTGGGGGCAGACGTTCCGGGCCCGATACGAAACGACCCCGCGAGACCGGTCGATGTTCGTCACGCGAACGCCGCAGAAGGAGTACGACCTCCCCGAGAACATCTTGGTAAAGAAGCTCTTGTCGACGGTCGTCGACATCGCGACAAACGACCTCCGTGGAATCGATCAGCAGTGGCGCCGTGATCGGTGGCCCGATAGCAGGATCGATAGTTTCGAGCGGACGGTGCGACAGAACGTTCATCTCGGTCGGATCGGTGCGGACGCCACGACAACGACGACAGATCGGCAGCTTCGTGCTGCCCGTTCTGCTCGGCAGCCGCTCTACTATGAAGCGTATGAGCTCTACCGACTCTACGAAAGCCTGCTCGAACGTCAATTCGAACAGACTGCGGCACAGAGCGTTCTCAACGAGGTGGTTATTGCTCCAGAGACGTCTCGGCTGTTCGAGTTAGCATGTCTGTTTCGTCTGCTGTCCGTTCTCCAGAGAGGTATCGAGGCAACGCTCCACACGATTGAACGAGGCAGTGAAAGACTCGCAACGCTTCGGACCGATCAGTGGGAAATCGACGTCTACCACGACGACACGGGGCCGTTCCGGTTGTATGAACCAGTACCCCCTGCTCCGCAAGACGAATATCTCAATCGCTACCGGAGTGCACTCGATCGTCATCGTCGGTTCCTCAATCGAGCGTCCATGGCTTCGCTGTTCGAGGGGCGGCCGGACGTTCTCTTGGTGTTTAGGGACCGTTCAGGTAAGAGCTCTCGGCCAACGAAAGTGGCTATCGGTGAAATCAAACACACAGCTTCGACTGACACATTTTCGAACGGAGTGAAGGAGCTAGCGACATATCTAGAGTTTGCGCGCCTGCCATCGAAGGATGACTGGGGCGACTCTGAAGAATCATATCTCACCGATCGGACCGATATCGATCTACACGGATTCGTACTTACTGACGGAGTCCCCTTGCATGACTCAGCGGACGGGATCGATCACCTGAACTATGATTCGATTGCTGCTGATTCGATCGACTGGTTGCAGTAGAGCGGCATGCGCCGGATGGGATAATTCGGAGCTAAGGAGTGACGATCCGACAAGTCAGGCTGAAGTTCGACGCGACCAGCGGGTCGGGCTTCTCCGGCGGAACCGTTCGTTGACGCCTTCAGAGAAGAAATTCTGACGCTCGGACTCCTTAACGACGTCTTCACCGAACTGTAATTGGCCGACTCGAATTCCATCTGTAATCGTTTGAACTCCCTGTGGGGACTGTCTAATTGATGCATCGCACAAGCAGGTTCGGGAATGCCGATCCCTACCTGTATGACCAGAATCAACGTTGCCGAGTGACGACCACTCGCCATGGAATTCGGCCTTTGTCCGACGAGCCGGGCTATACAGGGTCGAAGAACCGCTGAACCAAGCACCGGCCACGGAGGAGCACCAAGAACAGGACAACTCGCACCGATACCTCAATCAGTAGTTGCCCAGTGCTACGGGACTTCGTCAACAGCATCACGAAGATCGTCTGGATTGGACCAGGCGAAACATCGGCGATGAAGTTCGAAGAGGCGGAATTCGTTGAGGTGAACCCAGCTATATGAGACGGGAGCTTGTTCGCTATCTTCTCGGCCTTTTAATCGGTCGATGACGTCTGTTGCTGTGAGACTGATGCCGTTCTTATTAGCTACTGTGAGGAGCGAGTCGATTTCCTCCTCGATGGTGGCGTCGTCGAGGTCGTCGTTGAAATAGATGGTCGCGGCAGCGGCGAGAACGTCTGCTTCGGTGTCGAGGTTCCGTTCGGTCATCCACGCATAGTCCCGCGGGAGCACGTACGATTTCTCGAAGTATGGGGTCGTGCTAATTTTCCCGAGTTCAGTGACTTCGCCACCGGCGTCCTGTTCGTACACGGCGACGATGGTATCGACGTGCGCAGCGAGGAGGGTGAAGCGGATGCGGAAGACCGGGAGACGGTCGATGGCCAACTCAGGAAGGTCAGCCATCAGGAACGGGTATGTGCCCAGTCGCTTGTCCAGTTCGTTCTGTACGATGCGGAGCCGTCGAAGGTATGGGTCGCGGTAGCTGCCAAGGATGAAATACGAGTCTTCGGGCGTGTGGAGGTGTGGTAGCTCTCGGTTGGCGAACCCCAGTATTTCCGACGTCTCGTCTGGTTCCAGTTCGAGGCCCTGAAGCGCATCGTTCACGCTCTCCATGATGCCTGCCGCATTCGGGGGTGGGCCGGGGTCAGCCATACTACGGACTCTTGAGCGAGTGAACAAGTAGGTTGCTAACTGATATGGAAAAGTCGCGAGAAACCACATCGGTTGTCCCAAAGTGTTATTCGGGTCGCCGGGGTACGGTTAACTGAGACTATGAGTGACGCGCCTGCCGCAAGTGACGGCCCGTTTGAAGAGCAGCGGCAGATCTACGACCTCCTGTCTCAGGAGACGCGGCACTTGATCTTGCAGTTCATCCTTGGCCACCCGGAGCATCTCCCATCCCTCGATGAGTTGGCGTACATGATGCCGAAAAACAAGGCCGCAATCGGGGACCAACTGGAGGTCCTCAGTGACAACGATATCATCGATTGCTATCGATACCCGCCAAACGAGGGCGCACGTGACTTGCCATCGCAGTTCTACGGCCTGACTGAACACGGCGTGGAGATCCTCTACGAATACAATTACCTCCGTGGGCTCCCTGTCGCACGCGCACTCTACGATAACACGCGTCTGTCGGAGAAAGCACAACGACACCGTGACGCGCCGCGTCCGGAACTCCCAGCCGCAGTCACTGACGCCCTCACAATCGACGACAATGGCGGGACTGACTTCAATCGCCTAGAGAGGTTCATCCGGGAGCGAAAAGGGAATACACACAGCGTCGACGATCAAATTATCGTCGCAAAAGCGTTCTACCACGCAGAGATCGGTCCCGATGAAGAGGGAATCAAGCGAACGGAGCTAATGGGTTCGCTTGATATCGATATCGACTACCGACCGCGGACTGTGTTGAATCATCTGGTCGACGCAGGAGTGCTTGCGCAGACAGCACCGCCGGGACCGGACGTCTTTGCGATTAGTGAACGGCTTGATGAAATCGTGAATGGGCACGTGACAGAGGAGGCGGAAGCAAATCTGGAAGCCCTGATCGCACATATCGACGACGAACTGGAGGTCACAGCACTCTCAGAGGATGCTGCAGAGCGAGACGGCCCGCAGACTCAGGTGTCAGCACCATCTATCGCCGTCGCTGATGGGGCCGGTCGAACCATCCGGAGTATTTTGGCGACAGAGTTCAGTCTCGAACCGGAGCAGGTAACGGACTTTCTGCGATCCGGGGACCCAGTGGACCGACTCAATACGGCTGTTGGAGCAATCAAATCCTCTGAAGAAGTCAGGGAGTCAGAAGACTACGGACGGATTGTGTTCGTCCGACCAGCGTACCGGTACCGGCTGACCGAACAAGCGATGGACCTCGTATAACCGAGTTCGTTGCTTTCTGTGAAAGAGAGCTACTGTATCCCGGTTGCTACTGGCAAGGGGCTTTCACTCCACTCAGATACGACTATAAGTGACAGGTATCAGCTGAAAGCTCTCTAGCCACCAATTAGACGACCAGTACAGAGCTTTGAGACATTTAGTCTCCAGAGGTTCCCTGACTATACGGAAGAAGTCACAGAGACTGTGATGTGACTCAAACACGGCACACAAGCGAACCACGACTCAATCAATAGCCCCTGTGTTCAAAATATAGAACTGTCGTGCTCTGCGAAGTGTTTTTATGAGAAGGGCGGTTTCACAAAGTAATGTCATCACGGTCCAATGAAGACCCCAAAGCAGATCCAAATCTAAACCTCCCCGATTCTGAGGAATTCTGGCGGTTGCTACTTGGTCGGAAGTACGACAACATGAGTAGTGGGGAGAAGACAGACACCAACCTGCTCAACGAGATATATCGGAGGGAAGGGGATATCATCGATTCAGTGTACGGATCGAAGCAGTCGCTGATCAATGAATTACAATTAAGCGACAAGGACCCAGAAACTGTGCTCCTGACCGTATGGGCAGAGAGCAAATGGCAGGAGAAGAGTCCTGGCGATCGGTTCGAGTTTGGTGATTCTTCGGATGTAGAAAGCGAATTTGAGAGGATATCTGAAAACAACTTCGTAGTCGATGAGGTCTACCACAACCTCGTGATCATCTGGACCCGAAAACAGGTTTCTCGGGCGCGTGAGGAAGATCAGACTGTCCGAAGCCATCTCGACAGCGATTGGTCTCCACTATTCGGCCGGCTGATAGAGCCCTCGCTGCTCGAAATACGAGGTCGAAAGCGGCGTCGCCATCAACTGAACACAGAGTTTGCTGAAGAAGGAGCCGCTCAGAAAGTTCTGAAGGAGCGTTCTGAGGAATCTGTACTGGATGACTTGTCCAAGGTGTTCGGAGAGAAACTGGAATCACTCGACTTGATTGAGGTTAGGTTCAGACAGAGTAAGCTCCCCAATGGCTCACAGCTCACTATTCGAAATACTTCGGGAGTACAAGAGGACCTGACTGACGACAGTATTAACCCCAGTGTTGTCTCTCCAAAGATTGCATCAAAGATAGCATACCTGAAATTTCGTGACAAACAGAGCGATAATATCGCGACGGTCAAAATTGAGCGACTCAACCGTGGGTTCTCGTTTGAGATACAAGCCAATTATATCGACGACGAAGAGACAGAGGCGATCAAGGACGTAATTGAGTCGAAATTCAACATATCGTTCAACAAAGTCTATCCATATCACCTCCAGTATCAGAATGACTTTATTCTACATCAAATCCTCTCAGGGAGCATAGAGGCGTATGATACATATTACGAGGAGCTCGCCGAGGAAGACAAGGAGCTGATTGACCCGTATTTTGCACACGAAGAGGGAGACCAGTTCGTCTGTTGGGGTTGTAGGACTGAATACGACCACAAGCCAAGCGGATGCGAAGAGTGTGGATCTGAATCTTTCGAGGAGAAGGACACCCTGAGCGTGAGCCACAGCGAGATTTTTGATAGGGTCTCAGAGATATTTGATGGGCTGGACGGGACAATCGTTAGTAAGGATTACAATGTCACATATCAGGGACTACAAACGGAAGAGAGAGAAGTTGGGTCAAGCGACTATGTTCACACGCTGTTCCGCCGGACACAGAATTCCGGCCAAGGAGGGCTAGAAGCAACCCAGGACTATCGCTACGAGTACTTTGTATACCCTCTTTCTAGTACTAAACCTCGGAGGATTGGCCAGTATCTATTGGATACTGTATTCATTACCTACGGAACGGCCTACGAGCAGGAACTTGAAGCGTTTGGCACGATTCATCTGATAGAACTGCTTCGCTCGGAGGACCCGAGCAGCCTGTTCATCAATGCGGTCGAGAATAGTCACAGGGGAGCGCAGGATCGATACCGAAAGCGAGCGAAACAAGCAGCTTCCAATCTGAGACAACTTCAATCGAAAGTTGACACCGGAGTGCTGGAAGAATTTGGCAGCGAAGACGGGCCTGAAGACGAGTTCCTTGAGAACTATTCTGCTAAGAAGTTCGAGAAAGACGTATTCCATCTCCTGAAGTCGGTTTTCAACTTCACCGAACGATGGGGTAGAGAAGGAAAGAAAGAGACAGATGGTTGTCTAATAATCCCTGATGGAGAGGATGACTACTGGGTCGGTGGCTACGATCCAAAACTCACCACCGACATACGAGGCTATGACATCCGTTCCATCGAGAAGGACAAGGTCGCATATTACATCCTCGAGGAGAGCGACCGTGACTACATTCGCGAAGTGCTCAAGCAAGACCAACTAATTGACGCACACATTTTTGTCTCAGACATATTCAGGGAGGGCCAGTTCGGGCCGACCGCAGAACGAGTTAAGGATTGGTTCTCATTGGTCAAAGGCGACGACTCCGATCTCAGCGTTCCAGTCATCTTCCTTCGCGTCGACCATCTACTGGACCTGTTTGATATATTCGAGTCCAATTACACGTTTCTTCGAGAGTATCCCGGCGTGATGGCGACATTCCGAGAAGGGGTAATATCCGAGCTATCGACGTCCAATGGATACATCGAATTCAATGAAGAGTCATGCAACCAAATCAGGAAGAAACTGGTTCAAGACCTTGATACACGGAACAAGGATAAGCAGGTTCAGGACCACAGCGAGTAGGTGTGTACGCTCGCTGACCTTCTTGAGCATCAAATGCGGTTGTGGGGTGATAGAGTTAGTAGAATGGCCGCATGAGCAGGCGTTTCTCTGTATCGAATACAGTGGCGCCATCGGTCAAGTCGATAAGGCGAAGGCATTTTGACGACGTACTCGAGGCCTCTCTGCCCGTCAATTGACTCGTATTGACCTTGTGCACCGAATTAATCAGGAAACATCACCACCACAATACGAGCGATGGTCACGTACCCACCCGGTGAACCACAGACGCACTGCGCAATCTGTGACGAGCAGTTCGAACAGTACGACCCGGAGTTTGCGTCTGGATACGCAAATCTCGTCTGCCGGCGGTGCGACCGACGAGCAGTGACGGAGAACGGGAACGAACCAACAGCTGGTCCCCACGACGGGCAAGGCGACAACCCAGTGTTCATCGACGGCATCAAATGCTGGCGACGAATTCGCTTTGGTGGGTTTGTCACCCGCCGCGATGAGTTCGATTGCGAGTCGGTCGGGGAGTTTCAGCGAAAACACCGCGATGACTTTTAAAACCGTCTCATAGCTATCCTCTATTAGTAGCAGAGTAATGCAATCCCAGTAGAGTGATACGTCGGGTGAATTATCGTTCTAAGAGAAATGGACCAACGAGAGATTGATCAGCGGGCTCGAGAGATCAACTCGGACAACTCAGTCAGACAGAAGGCGGTCAGAGCGCATGCTGCGCTCATTTCTTACTTTGATGGCGAAGATCCAACCGGTGTCATCAAAAGTCCCAATCGAGAGTTCTACGCCGCGTTCATCACTATACTCACTGGTGGTTCGACCTCCGAATTCGATCGTAGACGGCAGAAAGGCTCAGAGACCCTTCGAGAGGAGTTGGCAGAGGAGTTGATGGAAGCTGGCTTCGTCACGTCTGGAGGCGAACTCTCGGTCCCTGGTCGCAGTAACTACACAGAGCTCCCCTCGACGTCTGTTGGCCCACTCCTGCCTGCCGTCGTCGCGATACTCCAAGTAGAACATGGAATCGATTCAACCGACGCAGTGCGGCAGTATCGCCCTGGGTCGGTCGAGACGATTCTCCCTGAGGAAAAGACGGTCCCTGAGTCAACGGAAGACGAGACACTGGGAACAGACCAAGACTGGGAAGCGAACATTCGGAATGCTCCCGGGTTCGACCCGACGGCGGCGGCCTATGTCTACGTACTCGAACTGACCCGAATGAGCGATTCGTCTACGTGGTACTACGTCGGCAAGCGAGAGGGCGGTTTCTCAGACCTAGTAAGCTACATCCGAGGACATGCTCGGGATTTCACTCGGTCCCGCGTAGTCAAACAGAACGGACGGGACATCGTGGTGGGGAACTACAACGCGTCGATGAAGCTCCCAGGGGTGACCCATCGAGTAAGTGCGGTCGAGCGACTCGTCCCACTCTCAAGTTCAGATCTCGACTCCTTCGATGATTCCGGTGCGCGATCGTGCTTCATCGCCGAAATCGAACGGCGAACCGCGTACGAAGTCGCACTTGAGAAAGGGACGACAAACGTGCTGGGTGGGAAGTAAGTTCGCTCAGGCGCCGCGACGGTTGGCATCCCCAGAAGGACGGGGGAACGCGAATAGTTCCGCTCTTCAATCTGATGACACTGCATTCTCTGGCCCCCTCTCTGCTCATCGTGTGTCCCGGACTCCCGTCACTATTGGAGTACCAGTTCGCCGGCTCACACGACAGAACGCCACAGAACTGTCCACACAACTATACGTACAGGGAGAAACCGGTTCAGATATGCGCACCAAACCGGGTCGGGAGCCGAAGAGAACGTGCGTCGTAGGGGGAGTGGACACGCTGCTGGCTCGACGACAAATTGACGAACCGGCGGAGCGCTGACCGATGGCCAACGCGTGGCTCACGACGATGAGCACGAACCTCGAAGCCGTCATCAACCCGCTCATTGCTGGCTGTGACGAGGGATTCATCCCCGACGAACTGCACGTCACAAAGAATCCGGGCGTGAGCGAGCAGTTCGACGACATTACAGCGATGATGGAGCGGGTGGTGATCGAGTACGGTGGCGACGCACCCGAACTCTTCGTCACGCAGCTCGAGGAAGAGACGGATTTCCACGGAATCGTCGATCATTTCCGAGCGCCGATCGCTCGGGTTCAGGAGGAGGGAGGCACGACCGCTGTTGACGTCACCCCTGGTCGGAAGTTCATGTCGGCGATCGCCTTCCAAGCGGGGATTCAGTTCGAGGCGGATCACGTCTACTACCTCTACGTCTCGAACAACCAGTTCTACGGCCGGCTGTATCCGGACGTTCCTCGCCCCGTCGCCGAGTTCTTCGATTTCCAGGAGGTGTTCTGATGCGTCTCCCCCGACACCACATCACCCACCTGCTCAACGCCCTCTACACAGAGGGCGTGACGTCGGTCAGCGTCTCCCACCCGTGCGATGAGATCGGCGAACTGTTCACGATAGACCTGTCCGACCCGGTGGCCACGACGGTTCGATTCACGCAGGGCGCACTCACCTACCAGGACTCCCGGGAGGAACTCCACACCAAGTACGGCGAACAGGCCTACGATGACCTCCCGGACAGCGAGACGTACGTTCGTGCGCTCGTCGCCAGCGGGTTGGTCGATATCGGCAACGCCGAGGAGGTCGCGACGTTCTTCCGTCGGCAGGGGTACCCCGATCTCGACGCTGGTCACCAGCCAGTGGCACTGGGGATCGACACGAACCTGTTCGCGTGGCGGCTGCCCGACGTGCTCCGCCTCGACCCAGAGCGATTCACCAACGACAAGGGCCGAAGTGCAGTCAACGGCTTCGCTCTCGCGACGGGCATCTATGACGAGCTCAACTGGCACTACAATCACTACCAGACGCGCGAGTTGGAGGACGCCTTCGGCCCCGAGTTCGCCCGGTTGGACAACCAGCCAGCCGGCTCGAATCGAGAGGGCTTCCTCGGGCTGTATGAGTACCGCCGGCTGCGAGACCACCGCTACGCCGACCGAGTCGAGAGCGAAACCGGTGACGAATCGATCGTTGATGCGTACGCAGCCTATGACCAGGAGAGTCGGAAGCGGGTCATCCTGCTGAGCAACGACTACGGCTTCGTCGAGTTGGCTCGCGATGAAGGGCTTCTTGCACACCACGTGAACTTTCCGGTCGACATCCCGCGGAAGGTCACCGTCTCGTGGGACGAACTCCGCGATACGCTCTACACGCTCTCGGTGCTGTTCGGCGTCCTCTGGCTTCCGAAGGTGACGCTGTACGGAGTGTGGAACGGGAAGTCCGGAGAGGACTGGCAGCAGCGACGGCTGGATGTCGACTGCCGAAGTGAGCGAGTCGGTGAAAAGCTACGCCGTGACCGTGCGATTACGACGGAGTACGACTCGCGGCGCTAATCAGCCTGAGACGACGGGAGCTTATCGGTCTGCCCTGCGATCTCGGTTTCGATCTCCTCTTTGATCGAGTCGATTCTCTCTGACAACCACTCACAGTGCCATTCTTCATCCGGCGCTGTGAACACAGGTAAAACCCCGACAACTCGGTCGGTTCCCTGCTAATGAAGCGCCACAGCGTACTCACGTTCGACGATATCTCGAATTCCCGTGGCAGTGAACAGGTCGACTGGCTGGGAAGACACGAGTTTTCGCACTGAATGCGGGTCGTATGATTCGTTCTCGATAAGCCGTTTCCGGAGTTCATGGAACACTGGCTCCAGATCGAGCGTTGGATACTCGGCGTAGCTGCCAGAGAGCACGAACTCCCACTCGAATCCATCAGTGAGCACCATCAGCGCATTCAGATCCATGTCGCGGCTCATGTACTCGCGAGCGTCTTCACGAGCGTAGGTGATTTTATTCGGGGTTTTCACCTCGCCGAACAGCCGGATATCCTTGGCTTGAGCTTCGGGGATCGGGACCGTGGTGAGCGCGAAATCCGGAACACCGCTCCGTTTCGGCCATCGCGGCGCGTACTGAACCGGTCGTGGCCGAACGCTATGGCCGAGCGATTCGAGCACGGGGAACACGAGGTGATCTTCGACGAACCGTTCGGGACGCTGGAGCAACTCACGCCCTTTCAGATAGCGGCCATCGAACAAGCTACTGAAGTGAGCCGTGGCGTTACGCCGCCCAATCTCGTCAACGAACCGCTCGAGCTGTCGGACGACAGTGTATGCAGTGGGTGAGTGGTCATCTAACGTCATTGTACTCGTTTGGACCCGAAATCGCTCAGTCGTCGAGTGGCCGTAGACACACGGCCAGTCGTAGAACCGGAATCGCACCCACGGTCACGGTACCACTTGCGAATCCGCTTCGAGACATCACGGGTCAACATGGTATCGTGCCGGTACATCTGGACCTGAGGAGGAAGCGACATGGCCGACCGTCGTAACCAAGCGCACATCACATTTACGAAGTGGAGAATGTAGCACATTAGTACAAATACGCTCGTTCGTTCGACGCGTTCGAGCGAACACTCGCAGACCTCACAATCGACGGGACAGGAACACGATACCGGCGTTACGAACTGGTCGCCTCAGTATACGGAGCTCGATTCAGCCATCGGGGCCGAACAGATTAACGAAAGATGAAGTGTGTCGGTTCAGTTCTCCAAGATATGTCACTCGTGTCGGACGGTGGTGCATCTTTACTGCCGTCGCTCTCTCGGCAGCTCTCCTCAGATGAGGTGAACATGGATCTAACCATGTGTGGGCTCCTCATCGAGCGAGCCGAGGAACTCGCCCGACTCTACGCCGAACACGGAAACTGGAACGAAGTCAAAGAGATCTGGTTCGACGAACGACTGTCGAACCGAAGCACGCGGGGGAGCTCCCAGAAGATATACCGCGTACTGACGTCGCGATTCAAGAACGCTCCTACGGCGCTCCCGAATCCCAGCACTCTGCCAGCGATCTTCGATGAGTGCCAGACGACCCGCGACAAAGCGCAGATCCTCTATCTATACCTCGTGTCGGACGATTCGCTCGTCCGGTACGTCGTTCACGAATACGTCGCCCGTCTCACGGAGGGCAATCCGAATCCGCTCGACTTCTCGAACGAGACGCTTGTCGATATCCTCACTCAGCTCGAGTACTCTGACGGGGACTCCTTCGACTACGCGGAGTCGACGACCGAGCGATGGTGCGAGGGCTTTCGATCAGTGGTGCGCGAAATTGGTGTCCTCGACGGGCAGCAATCGGTCGTGGGTGAATCTCCGTCGATAGGCGATATCTCGTTGCTCGTCGCAATGGACTATTCATACGAGAGCGGCGATGACGAGTGGCTCACTGCTCCGCGCGGGTTACTCTATCTCTTCCAGCCCGAGAACCGTTGGGAGGAGCTCTTCGACCGGGTTGTGAGCACTGACGCGTGGGAGTACCTCGAGCTGCACGGTGATCTCGACGTGCGTCCAAGTGATGAGCCGTACTCGTGGGCACTCGATGGAGGTGAGAGCTAATGGTCGACACGAACTGGTTCGACGACCTCCCGGATGACTTCGAGGAGTCCGTCCGTATCGACCGGGACGAGCAGGACCACCGCCAGCGGGCGATCCGGTCGTATCATATGACTGCCGACTCCCGCCGATTTATCAAGGACTTCGTCGATCGAACGCTCGGCCAGGCAGACGATATGCGGACGGGATCGAACTACTGGCTCTACGGCTACTATGGCAGTGGGAAGAGCCACCTGCTGACCGTCCTCGATGGACTGCTGGATACCGACTGGCTCGATGGACAAGCGGATACGGTCTGGTCAGACCTCGTCCAAGCCTCCGATGACGGGGAGTTCGAGGAACTCCCCGACCACTGGCAGTCGGTTCACGATGAGTACTACGTCATCCCAGTCTCGGTGAACCTCCTGAAGTACCAGGGGCAAAAACAGCGGAGCTTCAGCGAGATCGTTCTCAGACACGCCCACCAGGATGCGGATCTAACTGGCGTTGACGATGGCATCTCCGAAGGGTTGTCATCGCAGCTCAACGTCGCCTACTTCGAGAAGTGGTTCCGAACGACGGACGCATGGTCTGACAGGCAGACTCGCGCTGAAGCTGCGCTTGCTGATGTGACAACCGCCGCCAGCGACTACAACTGGGAATCGGACAGCCTCTGGAAGGACGTCCAGAGCTATGGTGTACTGGCAGACGTCGTGTTGCCCGAACTCTTCGAGGAGGTCAACGAGACCCGCGACGGGTATACCGACCTGCAGCCGTCCGACATCGACCCGGAAGAGGTCGTGAGCAGGCTGGAAGAGCTACGGGCCGAGCGGGAGTCAGATCTGGGGAAACCAGTGAAGCTCGTGTTGCTGCTCGACGAGGTGAGCCTCTTCATCGGCACCGACTTCGAGCGACTGACCGAACTCCAGACACTCGCCGAGAACGTCGACGACATCGGCGATGGCGACATCCAGTTGGTCGCGACAGCGCAGGCGAAGATCGAGGACGTCCAGCCGAAGTTCGCGGCACACGGTGCGGACTTCAGCATTGTCAAGGATCGATTCCCCCACCGCTACCAGCTCCCCAGCAAGCACGTCGGCGACATCGCGAAGCGCCGTCTATTCGAGAAGTCGGACGTCGGGGAGGCAGCAGTTCGAGAGGTGCTCGAGGACGCGTCGGTGAAACCCACCGAATCGCTGGTTTACAACGAGATCAAGCAGAACACGAAACCGCCGCTCGACAGCATTGACGACGAGGAGCTCGTCGAGTTCTATCCGTTCCTCCCGTACCACGCACCCCTGTTCCTCGAAATCTTGTTCAACCTACGCCAGGAGGCCAGTGATCCGGCGAAGTCGATCTTCTCGGGAACGGCACGAGCCATTCTCGCGCTCATGCACAACCTCCTACAGGCGTGGGTCAAGGAGGGAAAGAATGACCAGGCCATCACGCTGGTGGACTTCTACGAGTTGGTGAAGCCGGAACTCAGAGAGATACTCAAACAGGATATGCGCGTCATCGAGGGCTCCGACGCGAGCCGAGGAATCAAAGACGAAGTGGATGATGGAGATCTCGAGGAGTTCGACCTCGACGTGGCGAAAGCCGTTCTCCTACTCCAACACGTCCACGATATCGTCCCGCTCAACGAGGGGAACATTGCGGTCTCCGTGATGTCGGACCTCAACGGTCGGTCCTGGATCAGTACCCAGAACCGAGTCGAGGAGTCGCTCGGACGCCTCCAGAAGTTCATTCGACCGACCGAAGACGAAACGGGGGCTCGGTACCGCTTCGCGACCCAGGAAGAGCGGATTATCTACGACGACACGGAAGCCAACGAAGACGACCCCGACTGGGACGCGGTACTGCAAGCGCTGGACGAGCATCTCTGGCATCGGATCACACAGGACCTCTCTCTCCCAGAATCAGTCCCGTACGGCGACTCTGGTGACGAGTATCCAGTGGCATATGGATTCCGTCTCGATGGAACTGACTTCGAGACCACCGTCGACGCCGACAGGGGACTGGATGTCTCCATCGAACTGCAGGGCGTTCGCCCAGACCACACCGCCGAAAACGGCGACGAGGAGACCCTCTACTGGACGATAGACACGGACGGACTGGACGACCTCCGGAAGCATCTCGTCAAGTGGTGGGCACTCCGTGACGCAATCTCGACACACAACGCACCGCCAGCTGTGGAACGCGACCTCGAGCAGCGTGCCAGTGCTGTTCGGAGTAAGCTCGTCAGTGCGATGCAGAGCGGGTCGTACACGGTGAAAGACCGAACGGATATCAGCGGGATCTCCAAGGCGGTCCAGACCGCCGTCAACGTCGGGTATCCCGACGACTTCCACCCGATGATGCTGCAGGTGACCGACGATCGCCTGCAAGAATTAGCGGAGCTCTCGACAGGCGACCCACTTCCTACGTGGGCGCACAAGATCCAGGTGCCATCGTCCGATCCATCTGTAAGCCAAGGGAAGACGTCGATTCAGAATAACGTGTTATCCCTCGCCGGTCGGCAGCTGAAAGACCGCGACGACGGCCTCAATATGAACACAGTTCTCGACGGAATCACCTCGGAGAAGCCGTTCTACGACGACGCTCGTCCGGCACTCTGTGCGATCATCTGGGGATTCTGTCGGGAGGGCCGATTGGTTCCCGTCGACGAAGACGGGAATACGCTGGAGAACTCGGCTGTGCTCGACCAAGAGCAGCTCTCGACGACGAGGTTGAAGCTGCTCCCGCGTGAGCCGATCGGGAAGCTCCTCGAAGAAGGTGGCTTCAAGCAGACGACAGAGACGGTCGCAGACGGACTCATCCACCTACAGGAAGCGAACCAGCAGTTACGGTCGTCGCTCAGTGGCCTCCAGGAGGACGTCCAGTTAGTCGTCGATACCGACGTTCACTCGGAAGCTGTCGCTGGACTCCTCGACGCACTCATCGAGGAACTGTCCGATCGTATCAGCGTTACTGCTGATCGGTTGTCCGTCGTAAGATCGCAGGGAGACGGGCTCGGAGACGCGATCGAACAAACGAACGACGTGCAGGAATGGTTCGACGAAGTGAAAGACGTCTGGAACCGTCGCCTCGGGACTCTCTACCGGCTCGACGCGCAACTCACGGTGGGTGACGACCGATTCGAGTGGGTCGACGACGAAGCGCTGTCGGCAGTCACTGCACAACGCGATGCGCTCGAGAACTTCGATGGGAGCTGGTGGACGACAGACGGATGGAAGGCCCTCGTCGCAGAGACCACGACCGGGCTGAGTACGGAGTTCCAGCGTTCGTGGAACGCCTACGTCGACCAGCAAGAGCTCGCTGACCTCGTCGAGCGTATCGATGGCCATCCGTGGGTCATCCCCGCAACGGAGCTTCCGACAGGCGTGCAGGTCGCGATGGAACGTGAGTACATCACGCCCCTGCGAGAGATACGGCGATGGTACGAGACGATCGATCAGGTTGTCGCATCGCTCGCTTCGGACGACGAGGACGCGCTGGTCTCGGCTGCAGATGATATCTCCGGGGTAAATCCGCTCTCCACGGCTACTGAGTTCGATGTGGGCGAATTGGCGTCCCGGCTCGACCGACTCTCAGCGATCGTCGGCGACCGGACGCCCGATGACGTCGATCAGATCGGCGTGCTGCCGGACGACCGGCAAAGCATCGACCGGCACCTCGAACGTCTCGTCGAGAGCCGGGAGCTGGACATCGATGTGACCGACTCGGGGGTGGTCATCCGATGACCGACTCACCGTACCGTGCGTTCAAAGAGAAACTCTGTACGTTCGCCGACGGTCAGGCCGGTATCCGGAATCCGTTCGTCATCGCCGCCGTCGACCCGGCGGTCGAACACCGAGCTGCAAAACGACTGAGCGCGTGGGCAAGTGGAGCCAACGAAGCTCCCGTAATCAACGAGGAAGTCACTGTCCAGCCAATCTGGCTCGACGAGCTTCTTCCCAAGACCAAGGTGTACAACCTATCCGTTGCCCTCGGCGGCGAAACGAGCGCGGAACGTATTGAGGAAACGATGCAGGACCGGCTTGCTGAAGAGTTGGTTCAAGAGATGATCTCAAACGAGATCGGCGATGACAAACTCGAAACCCAGAGCCACATCGTCCTGCTCCTCAACCTCGGCAGCCTCTACCCATTCACGCGTGCCTCGGAACTCCTCGACGAACTCGACCGCCGAAACGTCCGATCGACGATCGGGATCCCCTTCCCAGGCGATGTCGTCGGGGGGAAGTTGAGCTTCTTCGGCGGTGACTCGCGGCACTACTACCCAGCGCATCAGATCGACGGCCAGATCCGTGAGGTGCATCTCCAACAATGAGTATCAGCAATCTATTCCGCAGCGACCCGACGCGACAGCTCGAAGAAGTCCAGAAAGTCAACGCCCGTGAACGGGCTGAGACTGACGTCGTCGAGTTCCACGAGACGGAGAGTGCAAAGCGCGTCCTAACTGAACTCGGAGACGTCATCGAGACGCATCCAGGAGAGGCCGCTCGATTCCTCTATCTCCACGCGACGTTCGGGTCGGGGAAGACACACCTGCTGAAGCTCATCGGTCTCGTCGCCGACACTGAGTCCGAGTTCGCCCATCTGGGGACCGAGCTCGCTGAGCAGTGGCCTGGGTTCGACAACCTCGCGCAGTCGATCGACGACTCACACGTCGAGCGGCTCAAACCGGTGTTCCTGAATCTCCTCGACCGGGACGCCTCGAAGGAACCGCCGCTTCCGTTTCTCATCTTCGAGGCGATCGGTCGTGAGCTGGGGTATCCGACTGATCCCAACTGGCTGCTCGAGTGGGCCTGGACCGTTGATATGGAGTACGACGGCGTCTGGGATGCGCTCCAGTCCACCGAGCACGACGGCCAGACGTTCGAGGACGTGCTCGAAGAGCGTGCCTCGCTGCGGCGATGGCTCTACGAGGCCCTCCCTGCCCTGTCGGAGACGACAGGGACCGAACTCGACAGTCGGGAGGGCGTGAAAGCGTCCATCGAGCAGGCCGAAGCGGAGGTCGACCCCGAGTCGTTCGATCCCACTGAGTTGGTCGAACGCGTCGAAACCGTGACTGCAGCACTGAACGAAGCGGGACCGCACACGGAACTCCTCCTTGGCCTCGACGAGGTCGCGCTGTTCGTCGGCGACAGTCGGCATCGCTATCGCGAGTTCGAGGAGACGATGGAAGCGCTCCAGTACGGCCCGAACCCGGTCGTCGTGACCACTGGTCAGTACTCGCTTCCGGATACACGCGAGAGCCTCATCGGAAAACCCTCCGAGGATCACTGGACCCATCAGCAAGTACCGCTCGAAGGTGCGGACACGGAAATCATCATCCGGAAACGCTGGCTGCAGAAGGACAGTGAAGGCAGCTCTCGAGTCTCCTCGCTCATCTCGTCGATGCCGGACCTCTCGCTGGAGGCGTATTCACCAGTCGGGAGTGCTGACCCTGACGCGATCGAGTCGTATCCGTTCCGCGAGTACGACTTGACGCTGTTGCGGAAGGTGATGCAGGAACTGATCACGCAAGGCCGAGCGACCGAGCGTGACTACATCCAGGGTCGTGCGTTGCTCGTTCTGGTTCGGTCGCTGTTCACGAAGTTCGGCTGGGCTGATGCGGAAGAGGGAGCCCTCGTTACGTGGGACGAACTGTTCGACCTGCTCGTCGAGGAGACGACCTATGTGCCGCTGTGGGTCCAGGAGATGCTCGAGAACACGCTGATCCCGACGTTCGAGGGGAACGAGGATGCGTGGGAAGTCCGTGTCTCGAAGGCGTTGTACCTGCTGAACCAGACACCAGCAGTCCCGGCGACGCCAGAGAACCTCGGGCGGCTGATGCTCGACGACGTGAACGCCTCGGTGGATCAACGCGTCGAAGAAACCCAATCGGCACTCAACACGCTCGTCGATAAGCGGAAGGTGCTCACGGAGACCAACGACAAGGGCGACGAGGTGTACACGCTCGTCTCGGAGGAACAGGAGAGTATCCTCAGTCGGGCACAGACGAAAGCCGAGCAGATTTCGCCACACCAGCTCTCTGCCTGGCTTGAGACGCGACTCCGGGAGAACGACTACTTCTTCCGAAGCGACAACAGCCTCCACGAGGCCGACGTCGGCGACGAGCGGCTCGTTCCCCTCCGTTACGAGTACTCCATCCTTGACCCAGTGGGCAGAGCGCCAACCACGGAGTACGACGCCGTCCGAATTCGCGTCCTCGCCGACGATCCCGATACAGTTGCTGACCAGGTAGAGACGTGGCAGGACGTGAACGACGGGCGTGACGGTGGTGAACACATCCTCATCGCGATCGACGTTCCCGAGACGACACTCGACAGAATCCGCAACGTCATCGGGATGGGGCAGGTGCTGGAAGAAGAGACCGAGAGTCACGAGGAGCTCGAACGAGAGCACCGGACGGATAAACGACGGCTGGAGTCGTCCGTGAGCGATCTCCTCAAAAACGCGTCTGTCCACACAGTCCACGACTACCGGGGTGAGCGACCAAACGTCCTCGACGACGTCGTCGAAGACCAGGTACAGGCAGTGTTTGGCTCGACGCGAAAGGTCCTCTCTCGGCCGCTCATCGAGGTGGACGACGCGAAGGAGCTGGCGAAATTCTTCCGTGGAAGTGGCGACTGGCCGCTCGCTGATAGCGACGCCGTGATGCTTGGCGTCGATACGTCGAGTACAGCACTCGCGGACACTGGCTGGTGTCGGGAGTTCATCGACGAGTACGAATCACAGACTGCAGTGGACGTCGAGACGCTGCTCCAGCAAACGCGGACGGCGAACGGCGACTACCGAGGGACGCCACAGGAGTCGATTGCGGCGCTGCTCATCACGCTCGCGACATCGAACGAGAAGGTTGCACTCAAGCAGGATACGGACTACGTGACGGATCCGACGGCGATTGGTCGACAGGTCCGAACGAAGGGCGGGCTCACGTCGTTGCAGGTTCGGTTCGGCGTCGATACGGTCAATCCAAAGGAGATTCGCAAGGTCGTGTCGACGGTCCTCGGCCACGATCCCGAAGGCAGTGACCCTGACGCGTGGGTAGCCGAACTTGCCTCCTGGGTCGAAACCAACAGCGTCCTCGTCAAGCGGACGTTCAAGGGCGTCTCCAGAGAGTTCGATGTGGCCTTGGACGGGCTGGAGGCTGTTCTGGAACCGGCCTACAGTGGTGGCGATATCACTACGTCAGAGTTGGTCGACGACGGCATCCAGTCCGAGGCCGAAACCTTCGCCGACGCACGTGACCTCTTCGCTGCAGCGGACAGCGAGAACACGCTCTGGGCGCAGTTCACCGAGACGCTCGAACTGCTGGAGGACCTCTACCCCAGTGCAACGATTACTGGTCGAATGCAGACGACCGCGGAGAGCGGGTCTGTCCCGACGAAGACAACCGTGACTTCGCGGCTCGCGGATGCAACAGGCCATCGCGTCGACGAACTCTCGACGCAGTACCGGCGAGTGACGGACGAGTCTGCCGACTCGTCAGACCCAGCCGAGATCTGTACGGTGCTCACCGACTGGCTTCGCGATAACGAGTCGGACGTTGGGGGTCTCCTCGACGACGCTACAGCGACGTTCGACGACGTCTCGCTCGACGAACTCGAGTCTATGTTCGAGGTCGCGTGGAGCGGCAATCAGATCACCGAAGGGGAGTTGGTTGACTCGTCCGTGCGCCAGCAGGCCGAGGATTACGAGAAGGTTCGCGAGCTTCTCGAAGGTGAATCGAGCCCGTGGTCGGAATTACAATCTGCCCACGATGATCTCCGGACAGATCATCCGGATTCGCCAACCACTGAGTCGGTTGTGACCGTACTGAACGCGTCGCGGCCGCCGTCGCTCCAGCGAGTTCGGCAGCTCATTGAGGAAGCAAAGAATCCCAAGCTTCCGGGGGCTGACGATGACGCGTGGGCGGAGCTACAGCTCGTCGCCGAAGAGCTCCGGCAGGAGCTTCCGAACGCTGCGATCACCGACGATGTGACGGGATTAGTCGATGCAGACGATCGTCCGACTGACGAACGAGCGACGGAGCTCCTCGACGAGTCGGAGAAACTGTTGACTCGAATCCGAGAGGCCAAACAAACGCTGGACGACGTCGACGATGGTGGTATCGTGTTAATCGAAGAGTAGCTATTTCGGGGAGCCCCCGTCGGCAACATTAAAGACGCTCCTGTCTGTCAATGTTAGCATACTGGGTTACGTTCTATGGAAGGCGATTCACTCTCTCAACGGAAGGCGCAACTGGATAAGGCTGAACGTGAACATCTCGAAGATGTCGTCGAAGATCTCCGCGAGCGCGTCGAAGACAACGTCCGGTTCCAACTGACGCAGAAAGGTCTCGATGACGAGCCGGAGAATGTGGACGGACTAGATGAGGACACGCAACAGCTCGTCGAAGCTATCGAACTTGAGGCCGTCGACGGCCATACGTGGGACGAGGCGTTTGAGCGGTACATCACTGGTGTCGGGTACACCATCGTCAATCGTCTTGCTGCGCTGCGCTGTATGGAAGTCCGTGACTTCATCGATGAGGAAGTCACCGTGTTCAAAGAGAACGGTTTGACACCTGCGGCAGAGACACTTGTCCACGAAGAGTTTCTGCTGGAGGACGAGGCCATCCTCGAAGCTTACCACAACGCGTGTGACGAGCTGGCCGATGAGATTGAGATCCTCTTCGACCGTTCTTCCGCCTACAGCCTTATCGATCCGGACGACAACACCTTTGAGGAGCTGTGTGGGATGCTCAATGAAGTTCTCGATGAGGTCTGGCGAGCAGACGACGTGCTCGGCTGGGTCTACGAGTACTACAACACGAAGCTCCTTGATGATCTCCGCCGGAAAGGTGACCGGGTTGGTCTAGACCCTGAGGACGTCCCGCCAGCTAACCAGTTTTACACGCCACACTGGGTCGTCCGAATGCTCACCGACAACTCGCTCGGGAAGCTCTACCTCGAACATACTGGCGAGTTACGGGACGTGGTCGAAGCCCAGGAAGGGTTCAGTCCTGACGAGCGAAAGAACCGGCCACTTTCACCCAACGAATCGCCCAATATTGCTGACTTCTGTACCTATCTCGTCCCGTCCGAGGAGGAAGGAGAACCGACTGACTTCGAACACCCGAAGGAGCTTCGCGTCATCGACCCTGCTTGTGGGAGTGGACACTTTCTGCTGTACGCCTTCGACGTACTAGAGAGAATTTGGCGCGCTGAGACCGACCTGCCCCACGAGGAGGTACCGCGAGAGATTCTGAAACACAATCTCTACGGTGTCGACCTCGACATGCGTGCGTGTCAGCTAGCAGCGTTCAATCTGTACCTGAAGGGACGAACCCGAACCGAGGCCGAAGGGGCACACGGGTTCAATATGCCGGAGGTCGGTATCGTCTGTGCAGACTCATCAGTCGCCGACATCGACGGCGTCGAAACTGTATTCGATGAAGTAGCAAGCGACGACCAGAAAGTCGAGGACGCACTTCGACGCATCCTTGAGGCGTTTGAGGAGGTCCACGGACTCGGCAGCCTGCTAGATGTTCGTGGTACGCTTGGTGACCTGTTCGAGGATGACAGCGATGTTGGAGGTGTGCAGATTACTCTCACCGACGACCCAACGGAGAGCCATACGCTCGGACAGGTCTTACACAGTCTACGGGAAGCCGTTGATGAACATCGGGACTCAGATTCGTTCCTCGCGCAGGACCTGCGGAGCTTTGTTCGATTGCTGGACATTCTGGCGCAGGACTACGACGTGACTCTGATGAACCCACCGTATGGATCCCGGAACCGAATGCCGTCCTCAATCAAGAAGTATATTGAATCCCATTATAATTACCCGACAGAATTCTATATTAACTTCTTTGAAATTGCAGACAATTTGACAAGTAGGAATGGGAGGATAGGTATGCTAGTGCCCCAGACATTCATGTTTAAAAGGAGATTCCGCGAGTTTAGGACGGACTTTTTGGGCAAACTAAGTAGCTTTGACTTCTTAGCCGAGTTCGGGAGCAGCATTCTGGACAACGCAACCGTCCGGACCGCGGGTACTGTAATCCGATCCAGTGGTGGAACAAAGACTACCGGCAGCTTCATTCGTCTTTATGATCTAGAACCTGCACAAAAAGAAAGAAGATTTACCAACGTGATCTCCGGGATCGAGGGTGATATTAGACGATATTTCGAGATTGACTTGAATGAATTTTCAAAAGTCCCTGGAAATTCTATCTGTTATTCAACCCCAGACGAAGTGAGAGATCTACATGAAACGGAACTAAAGCTAGATGCAGAACAGGCAGAAGTTAGTGGTGAGTCTGCAGGTTTAGCGCGTCAAGGTATCGCAACTGCAAACGATGGAAGGTTCTATCGCTACGTATGGGAAACTACTGATTTTTCATTGTTTAAATTGATTGCTACGGGAGGATCCGATGTATGGATTGTTCCACACGTGAACCAAGTGGTCGAGTGGGGTGAGAACGGTACAAATATAAAACGGTTTAGCAATACGGTCCGGACGCCAAATGAACAAATGTATGGTGACGAAGGATTAACTTGGACATATATAAAGCAAACTGGGAGACGATTCGGGTATTTCCCCCCTGGGCGCCTGTTCAGTGCAACCGGATATCTATACGTTCCAGATAATAAGAAATCACTATGGCAGATGATGGCTGTCCTAAATTCATCACTTTATCATTCGCTGTTTCTATCCATTACAACAGGTCGTCATTGGACAGCAGGGTATGTCGGCAGCATTCCCTGGTACGAGTCGTTTTCTGAAATTAACGAATTAAAGGAAGCATCTGAAGAACAGTATATGCTGAAGTTGATAGATAGATTGTACGATCCCACAAGTCCGTATTACGTTGCTCCAGCTCTCCTTACCGGTGTTCAGAATAATGAATTCTTTTACAATCACATGTATACTGAAAATATACCTGATCTTGATCAAATGCTCGGAGTTACCTCCCCCAGAAAATCTTCGCTGTCTGAACAGTCTATTCGTATCGAAAAAGACCGTGTTAACCGTCATTCTAAAATTGAAGAGCTATCTGAAAATATTGATAAAATTCTATACGATGAGTTAGATATATCTGAAAGTACTCGCGAGGAGGTCCATACCGACATACATCTTCGAACCGGGAACGACCCTACACGTCGAACCATACCAGAGTCGGAATCAATTGACTCAGTACCAGACAACTTTGACGAACAAATTAAGGACCTTGTCCATCACTTCGCGATGGAGGCTGCCCGAGCTGAACCGGATGGGATTGTTCCTCTCCATGGTAATGATAAACAACCTGATATGCTCGGCAGAATAGTTCAACGTTTTGAGGAGATCTACCATGAGCATGCCGAGGATCGCCTCGTCGAAGTTGACGAGGTCCTCGGAGACGAATCAGCTACTGAGGAAGCTTATCCTAACCTCAGGTCATTCATCTCTGAGGACCTGTTTGATTACCACGTTAGTCGGATGAAGAACACGCCGATTCTCTGGAAACTCACCACTGAGCGCCTCATTACGGATTCGAAAGGTGAGGGCTTCGCGTGCTTTGTTGACTACCACTGCCTCGATTCCGGCTTACTCGACCGACTAGCCAATCAGTATCTCGAACCGCGGAAGGCCGAGTTGCGTGAGCGCCGCAGCGCGGCGAACCGTCGCCGACGCGATGACTCGCTTTCGACGAGTGAACAAGCCGAGGCCGCAGAGCAGTACGAACGATGTGCGAGTGGTCTCAATCAGATCAATATCCTCGAGGACGTGATTCAGGAGCTAGGCAGCACTGACGAACGAGATTTCGACGATGATGATCGCCAGCGAGTTGATGATCTTGCCCCAAAGGTCGCCGCCTTTCGTGAAGAGACGCGAAAGCGCGTGGACACGCTGGCTGAACTTCGCGAGCGCGAGGGTGAGAAGTGGTTCAAAGATACCTTCTCCGACAAGTTCTGGGAGGCTGTCAACGAGTGGCGAGACGAGTGGTTAGACGCACTTGAAGAACTCGAACGGGCGTGCGAGGAATACGCTAAACCAGTTGACGAGCCAGTCGAAGCACATCTGGCTGATCTGTTCGATTACTTCAACTGGCGGCTCAAGGGTTCGGACCACTACTCCAGCACGGGTATTCTCTTCATGACTTACTACTTCGAGCGCGAGGGTGCCGAGCTACTTGACGACGACGGCCGACCGTTCGAAAATCTCACTGAGAGCGAACGCCTGCTCGCCACACTCGCGATGGGCCTCAACAACTCATCAATTGTTGACAGTACATATCTGGAGGCGATGACTGACGGTGACGAAAGTGTCGACGACCTCCCGCCGCTGGCAGAATTCAAGGCGCTGGCCGAAGAGATTGACGACCGATGTCAGTTTGCCGATAAGCGAATTCAATCAGATTGGTCTGAACGTGCCCTCTCAGAGATCACGACTGCTGGCTACCAGCCGAATCAAAATCACGGGGTCGAAATCAACATCAAGCCGCTGGCCGACGCTGAGATCGTTCCGATGACTGTCGACGACAAAGTTCTGTAGCCATGCCGGCAACCAAGACCCTCCCACAGTGCGCTCATGACGCCATCGAGAGCAGCATCGACGGGGCGTCCACCGACGATCCCGTTGTCCTCTGGTGGGACGATGGAGGCTATCTGCAAGACATCGTCGAACACGCGAGCACCCAACTCCGGTGTGAGTTCCGTGCTGCCGAGCAGACACCGTTAGAACTCCGTGCAGACGCCCCACGCGACCGGACCGTCTGGTACGTTCCCCAGCCCAGCAGCGACGACGTTGACTGGTTCAAGGACGTCGAGCATACTGGCGGTGTCGTCGAACAGCACATCGGTAAGCTCGCGGCACGCTGCTTCGAGAACGATCAACTCCAAGCGGCGACGATTCGCACCGCCTACGAGAACGCCGAGGACCGCGAGAAGGTCGCTCAAACGCTCTACGAAGAACTCAATGGCGAGGGGGGCCTCCCATCCCTCCAGGGCCTCCAGACAAAGATCGTGCTGGACGGCCACGACGACCCTGTGCAGTTCGTTCTCGAACACGGCACGCGGAACCTCCCCAATGGCGACGAGTTGCTGAAGATACGTGACTTGCTGGTTGACAACGGTGTCAAGGCCGTTGAAGGCCAGTCCGACGCTGGCACCATCGTCGAACGAACACGCCGCTGGGCGGTCGCTGAGTGGCTCGTCGACGAAGGCCTCGACAAGTCGCTCCTCCCACATAAGTACCAGCCCGAACCCAGCACGGGATTCGGTGTGTCCAGACCCGAGCTTCGCTCGGTGCTGAGCAAGACTGCACAGAAGCGTGAACTTGCGAACGTCTACCTTGATCCTGACCAGCGGTTCTGGCACGACATCCTCCGCACCTACGATGAGCCGTGGAAGCTCGTCGACTGTCCAGTCGACGCCTCGCTCGAACACCGGCTCTGGGACGAGTGGATCCAGTCGTTCAACAGTGGAGACTACGAGACGTGTGTAACCCGGGCGAAGCAGCGCCACGATCGACTCAACTCGACCTACGGCGACGTTCCGTGGACGAACGTCTGGACGCAGGCCATTGATGTGGCCACGCTCGCGGACGAACTCGCGACGTGGGAAGAGCGCGGCGACACCAGTAACGTCGTCGACCTCTACGGCGACGTCGACGGGGGAACCTGGCAAATCGACAACGCCGTGTTCAACCTCATCGTCTCTGGCAAACCGGAGACCGGGCTCCCACAGGAACACCCGGCGACGCCGACGCTTGATGGCCTTCGTTGCTCGTTGACCGAATCGCGATACCTCGAGTACCTCAGCGACCTCGGCGACCTCGTCGTCGACCAGATCGAAGCTGGCTCACCCTTCGTCGGTGAGAAGCACGCTCACCAGTTCTTCGCCGAGGAGCAGGAACACCTCCAGAGCGGCCAGAGCGTCGCGCTGTTCATCGTCGACGCGCTGCGGTTCGACCTCGCCCACGAGCTCGCCGATTCGATCCGTCGCGAACTTCCCCAGCTCGAAGTCGACGAGAGCACGTGGGTTGGCACGCTTCCATCCGATACTGAGTTCGGAAAGGCCGCGCTCACGCCCGGCAGCAAGTTCAGCTTCAACATCGAACTCCAAGACGGAGAACTCGTCCCTGAGCGCAACAACCGCAAAATCACGAACCACCGTCGCCAGACCCTCCTCGAGAACGATGGCTGGAGCTACATCATGCAGGACGCCGAGGACGAGGTGGGCTGGAGCAACACCCGTGTCGCCTACTACTGGAACGACATCGACGAGACGGGCGAGAAGGAGCTGACGAACTTCGAGGAGCTGTTCAGCGACCGCATCGAAGTGATCTCACGCATTATCTGTGAGAAGCTGGACAAGGGTGAGTGGGACCGAGCGTACATCCTCTCAGACCACGGCTTCGTCTCGCTGCCGAAGCACGTCGATATCGACGATCTCAATCCGCCAGATAACGCCGAACAGGTGACCCGACGATGGGTTGCTGGAACAGATTTCGATGACGACGTTCCAGGCGTATTGCTCGACGAGGATGCACACCTGGGCTACCTCGGCGACGATGCGAAGGTCAGGATCCTCGCCGATCCGATCCAGCGCTTTCGCAACCAGGGGCTCCCAGACGCGCGGTTCTATCACGGCGGCGTCCTCCCCCAAGAGTTTGTGTTGAACTTCGTGACGATCACCCCAGAATAGATTCTCAGTCTGATATTAATTCACGGATCGTATTTACCGCATCTAATATTTCTGATGACGATTCTGCACCGGTGACCACGACCTTACCTGAAGAAAAAATCAATACTACAAGCCCGTTTTCAATCCTATACACGAGACCGGGGAATTGCTCTGGCTCGTACTCTATATTTTCAAGACCAAGAGTAACAGATAAATAATTTAAGTCTACATTCGAAGGCAGTTCGAATGTCGAGACAACATTCACGATTTCGATCTCTTCTGCTCTCCCGACATCATCCACTCCAATACCTTCTAACTCGTCAGAAATGCGTCGGTAGGTATCTCGCAAATTTTCAATTGAGTCTGCGCCAGTAAACAAGAGTTTCCCTGATCGAGTGACTAATACTGTTGAAAGTCCGGATGGTCTGAAAACTAGGCTTGGGTACTGTTCGGGTTCATAACTGGAGCGCGGTATCTCCGATGATAAATAAGATAAGTCAAACTCAATATCAAGATCGAGTTTGGCGACTATATTCTTAACTGCAATACCCGCGGACGACAACTCATCCTCGTTAAGATCAAAAGAAACCATCAGAATAGGGTTGGGAATAGAGTCACTTCCAGTATAGGAGACTGGATCAGCACTCGGTGACCGCGAAGCATTTGTAACTATGTCTACCAAGACTAAGCATTAATGTCTATTGACCTCGATTCCGGTGATTCGATCTTTCTTAACGGTACGGCCGCTGAGGTGATCAAGACGTACGCCGTCGGCGACCTCGATTATCTTCGAGCCTACGTCGAGGAGATCGGGGTCAAAACCGTCTGTATCGACGACGTGGAAATCGAACGGAAGCAGGACCAACTCGGTGCGCTCGAACCGGCGGCAGCCACTCACCTGCATCCTGACCACGAATCAGTCTCTGCAGAGTGGTTCGACCTCCGTTCACAGGCACTCCAGCTCCAGATCGCCCACGAACAGGGACAACTGCTGAGCATCTCGAACTCGCTGGTCCGTCTCGAACCGTACCAGCTTGCCTGCGTGAACTGGGTGATGCAGAAGCTCCGACAGCGAGCGCTCATCGCTGACGACGTTGGCCTCGGGAAAACCATCGAGGCAGGGCTCATCCTCAAGGAACTCACCGCACGCAACCGCGCCGATCGTGTCCTGTTCGTCGTCCCCGCGCACCTCCAGAAGAAGTGGATCCGCGACATGGACCGCTTCTTCGACATCAGCCTCACACCAGCGGATCGGCAGTGGGTCGACGGCGAACGCCGCCGTCTCGGGGAGGAGGCGAACATCTGGGATCAGGACTACCAACAACTGGTCACGAGTATGGCGTTCCTCCGCCAGGAGAAGTTCCGCGAGGAACTTGATGACGCCTTCTGGGACTTCGTGGTCGTCGACGAGGCACACAAGGCGGCCAAGCGCGGGGAATCTCCAAGCAAGACCTCGAAGATGGTCGAGCGCGTTGCCGACAACTCCGACTCGCTACTCCTGCTGAGTGCGACGCCACACGACGGGAAGGGCGAGGCGTTCCGCTCGCTCATCGAGTACATCGACCCCTTCCTCGTCGCCGAGGACCAAGACCTCTCGAAGGAGGCGGTCGACCGCGTGATGATGCGTCGCGGGAAGCAGACCATCTACGACGACGACGGCGAGCGCATCTTCCCGAATCGCGAGGTCGGGACCATCCCGGTCGAGATGACTTACGAGGAACGCCAGTTCTACCGTGCGGTCACGGACTACGTCAAGCACGTCTACAATCGCTCTGAGCAGCTCAACGAGCCTGCTGTGGGCTTTGCGATGGCACTGATGCAGAAGCGCCTCGTCAGTAGTATCGGCGCTATCAAGGCGACGCTCAGTCGTCGGCTGGCGAACCTCGTCGACCAGCAGTCAACGGCGACATCCCTCTCCGAGGAGGCCTCCGCCTACCTCGAGGGGGAGGACCTCGACGAGCAGGACCAGCAGAAGGCCGAAGAGGAGCTCGCAGGACTCACGATCACCGAGAGCGACGCCCAACTCGAAGAGGAGATCGAGACGCTCAGAGACCTCGTCTCGCTCGCAGAGGGGATCCCTGTCGACTCGAAGGCCCAGAAGGTGCGACGGTACATCCAACAGCTGCTCGAGGAACAGCCTAACGAGAAGGTGCTGCTGTTCACGGAGTACCGCGATACGCTCGACTACATCCTCGAACTTGTGAAGGACGAGCCGTGGGCCGACGAGATCCTCGTCATCCACGGCGGCGTCGACAAGGAAGACCGCGCTCGCATCGAGGACGAGTTCAACCACGGACAGTCCCGCTTGCTCTTCGCGACCGACGCAGCCAGCGAGGGGATCGACCTCCAGCACAGCTGCCACATCATGGTCAACTACGAGCTGCCGTGGAACCCGAACCGCCTCGAACAGCGCATCGGGCGTCTCCACCGCTATGGCCAGGAGAAGGAGGTCAAAGTGTGGAACTTCTCGTTCGAGGACACCCGCGAAAGCGAGGTGTTCGAGATGCTTCAGGAGAAGGTCGAGAACATCCGCGGCCAGCTGGGAAATACTGCCGACGTGCTGGGGATGCTCGACGACATCAACGTCGACTCGCTCATCATGGAGTCAATCCGGAATGACGAGCCCGCGAGTGCGACCAAGGAGGAGCTCGAGGAGCTCATCGACGAGCGACAGCGGACGCTCGCGGAGTGGTACGAGCGAAGCCTCATCGACACCAGCACGTTCGACGAGGAGAGCCGCCGGAAGATCCAGGAGGTAATGGACCAGTCCGAGGACGTCTATGGGAGCGAAGCCGACATCCGACAGTTCTTCGAGCTGGGAATCTCCGCGCTCGGCGGAGACGTCGAAAAGGCCGGAAGCAACCTCTTCCGTGCAGAACTGCCCGACTCCCTTCGACGCTCGCGTGACGGTGAGCCGTACGGACCGTTCACCTTCAACCGTGAGTTCGCGATGGACCACGACGGAATCGAGTACATCTCTCCCGATGCAGACCTCGTCCAGGAACTGATGCAGCGGGTGCTCGACAACGAGCAGGGTGCCGTGGGGCTCAAGCTGCTCCCGTTCGTCGACGAGCCAGGCATCACCTACAACTACCGCGTCAGGTTCGAGGACGGGACGGGTGAGGTGATTCGAGAGGAGATACTCCCCATCTTCGTCGATGCGGCGCACCGCGATCCCCAGCAGCGCTTGGGCCAACGAGTCATCGAGGGAGGCACGATCAAAGGCTCCCCGGATGGGGACCGTGTACGAACGCTCCTCGAACACCAGAGCGAGATGCGGTCGTCCGCCGACCGATACGTGAGCCAGCGTGTCGAATCACGACGCGACAAACTTCACGAACGTCGGAAAGAGGAGACGCAGCAGGAACTCGACGATCTCGAGGCCTATGCGGAAGCGGAGCGCGAACGGATCGAGACGTTCATCGCGGACTACGAGCGGAAAGCCGAAGCGGGGTCGGACATGGACATCGCGATCCGGAGACAGCGTGATCGACTGTCGAAGTTGGAGGAGCGGATCGAGAAACGCCGCCGTGAACTGCAGCGGAAGGCGCAGGTGATTTCGCTAGCACCCGAAGTCGAGAACATCTGCCTCACCCTCCCAATATAATCTAAAGTCTATTTTATGAAGCAATGGCCCACCATGCACAGCGCTGTGGAGTCACACGTTCCGGTGGTCGGTCACTCTATATCGGCTTCGTCGCTACACCCTAGGGACCGATGTGGACACCACTGGCAGTGTTCGCCAGCGGTGTACTGATTGTAGCGGCTCTGCTCTGCAGCTCGTAGCCGGTCTATGATTCGTTCACGAGCCGTCTGAAGCTCCTCTTCACTGAACGTCCGCGTCTCGACAGCGGGGCCGACATCACCGACATAGGCGTATCCAGCGGTTCGGATCGGTTGCTCGAACAGTTCCTCACACGCGAGGACGTACAACGGAAGCTGGATGTCCTCGTCGAGCGAGCGCTTCTTCGTCGTCGCTTTGTAGTCCAGAATCACGAACTCGCCGTCCGGTCGTCGGCACACAGCGTCGATCACACCCGTGACAGTGAAACCCTCAATCTCCAGAGTAAACTCGCGTTCGGCGGCGAGCACCTCCCAGTCGCTCGCTTCGCATTCGAAATACCGGTCGATACACGCCTGTGCCTCGTCGAGGGCGGGCTCCAAGCCTCGAGCGGCAGCGAGTTGATCGGCAATCTCGTACCACCCATCCGGTGTTGTCACGCCACGATTTGCCGCCCGTTCAGCCGTTTCGTGGAACAGGACACCGATTTCACGGATCGAGGCCTCACTCCCCGAGAGCGTGCCACCGTCCATCGCCGGCGCCCCAACCGATGGCGGATCGTCGAACGCCCGGAGGACGTAGTTGAGGTAGTGCTGTCGGGAACACGTCGAGAGCGTATCGAGCGACGTGTAGCTGTGTTGGCGGCGGAGCTGTGGTCCAGTCGGTGGATCAAGTGCTGCAGCAGGGATGCCCGCGGTCGTTGGATCGATCGCTTCGAGATTGCCGTCGAGCATCTCCCGTGCCAATTGCAGCACGCGGGTCCGTGCGGTGGAGCGACCGAGTGGTGTCCCATCGTAAATCGCCGCGGTGTCGTCCCCGAGTGAAACAGGACTGGCGAGGCTGTCCGTTCCGTCAGTCGCGGATGGTGGTACGCTCGACTGGACCAGCTCCCAAATCGGGAACGACGCGCCCCCGACGGTCCACGGAAGCGAATCGGACAGCGCCCCGTCGACGACCGACAACGGCAGGTCGTCATCCTCCTCGCCATCGTCGTCTTCGCCCTTGCCGACGAGGACTGAGAGTTCCTCTGCACGCGTCACCGCGACGTGGAATACACGTCTAGACTCGTGCTCGTCGCGCGTTGCAAAGTCGTGGTCTAGAACAGAACCACCGGATAGGACGTGCTCGAGCGTATCGTATGTCCGTTCACTGGGTTCCCACTGGTCGGCGGTCAGTCGCGGCAGAACGACCACGGGGAACTCGAGGCCCTTGCTTTTGTGGACCGTCATGATGTTCACCGCCGACGCCGCGGTGTCGGGCTGGTCCTCGATAGCAGCCCCACCCGTCGCGGTGATCGTTCCGTGGAGGCCGAGGAACTCGACGAACTCTTTCGAGAGCTCCGGCTGGATCGCGCCGTCATCGAACGACGAGAGGAGTTCATCGAGTTGCGCGAGGTCACGGCGCTCCTGCTCCGAGAGGAACCATTCGATCGACGTGACGTCCTTCAGCTCGCGGTAGAGGCGCGTCAGCGAATGGGTCTCACGAATATCGGATAGTTGTGCGAAGTCATCGCGAGCCCGTGCGACCCGCTCCGGTTCTTCGAACTGCTCACGGGGCAGCGATTGCAATCGCTCGTACAGTGGCTCGTCGGTGGCGTTCAGCAGCGCCAGATCTGCCTGACACAGTCGATAGCGCATCGTGAGCACGCGGTTGAGACTCACTTCATCGTCAGGATCGGCGAGCGCTTTCAGATAGGCAAGGACAGTCGCTACTCCGACCGATTCGTCGGCCAGATCACCAGCGAGTTCGTACGGAATGCCCGCACGATTCAGCGCTTTGACGATCGGTTTCGCGTGTCTGTTCTTGCGAGCCAGGATCGCGATGTCACCCGCCTCATACGGCTCATCAGCGTGTTCGGTCTCGCCGTTGAGTAATCGCGTAATCGCGTTCGTGATCTGCTGGGACTCGTCGTCTGGTTCTTCACCGGCTGTGATCGTTACGACGCCGTCGGTCGCATCCTGCTTCTCCGCGACGGCCTGGAGCTGTTTGGTGCTTCCGCGCGAATCGAGCTGTTCGAGCGCGTTGTTCGCCAGATCCAGGATGGGTTGATGCGACCGGAAGTTCTCTTCGAGGGTTTCGTCAGCGAGCCCGTCGAACGCCTCGGTCAGCCGTGGCCCGATGTTCTCGATATTGGCACCGCGCCATTCGTAGATCGCCTGGTCGTCATCCCCGACGACGAACAGTCGGTCATCGGTGACGAGCTGCTGGACGAGTTCGAACTGGACGGCGTCGGTGTCCTGGTACTCATCACAGTAGACGTAGTCCCACTGGGAGGTGGCCCACTCTCGAACGGCGTCATCCTCCAGCAACGCGTTCGCGCGGATAACGAGATCGTTGAAATCGAGGAGCATCTCCTCGTCGAGTCGCCGTTCGTAGGCGGCGTAGCCAGCCGTCAGATCCGAAGCGATCTGGCAGTGGTCGATGAACCCCTGGAGTTTCCCTGTGAGCGTGAAGCCGACCGATGGGATGCCGGATGGCGGGCTCGAGTACGCACCGAACAGGTACGCCGGGAGTTTAAACGCCGCCGTAAGGTCGCCGTCGACGATCTCGTCCG
This sequence comes from Halomarina salina, assembly GCF_023074835.1. NCBI lineage: Archaea > Methanobacteriati > Methanobacteriota > Halobacteria > Halobacteriales > Natronomonadaceae > Halomarina > Halomarina salina. The sequence goes on along the minus strand of NZ_JALLGW010000004.1, from coordinate 13,165 downwards.
TCCGCTCGGTGAGGAACGACGCCAGCCGGTCACACGCCGTTTCCAGCTCCCGCAGGAACGATCGTAGGTCCGCGCCCACCCCATCGGTTCCGAGCGTCTCACGCTCGGCTGCGATCGTCTGTCGGAGTGCTGCCAGCCCGGCACACATCTCATTGAGTCGGTCCGGGCTGGGTTTGTGCCACCCCACGCGGACGTGTTCGTCGGCGGCCGCCTCGATCCGCTCGACGAGGTCATCGTACTCGAGAAGCGCTGCAGGGTCGCCCAGGTACGTCGCCAGGTGGTCGGGCGTGATTCCCGAGCGTTTCATCGCCGGGATGAATCCCAGTAGCCGCTGGGCAGCGCCTTTCCCGAACCCGTCAGGGTCGTACACCTCCGGCGAGGTGAACCGATACGGCATCTCATCGAGGACGTCGTAGACCAGCGCGAACTGGTCGGCTTCGGTCGCGATATCGTACCGCGGGTCGAGATCGGCGTGATACGCGAACTCTTGGAGGAGTTCGTGGCAGATCGCGTGATACGTGTAGGCCTCGATGTCGTGACCACGCGGGCCGAGTTTTTCGACCAGCTTCTCACGCATCGAGTCCGCCGCGTTGTTCGTGAACGTCAGCGCCAGCACCCGATCCGGTGACACACCATCGTCGATGAGCCGCTCGATCTTCCGCACCATCGTGAACGTCTTGCCCGTCCCTGCGCCGGCGAGTACCCGCATCGGGTACTCGTCGGAGTCGATGATGTCCTGCTGGGCCGGACGCGGGTCGTGATCGTCCTCGCCTGCAGTGGCGGCGTGGTCAGCCGGCCGTGTGGAGTCACTCACCGACGCTCACCTCACTGGCGAGGTAGTCCCCACACATCGATCGATACGTACAGTCGTCGCACGCGTTCTCTTTGAGCAGTTCCATCGGTTGTGGGTCAAACGTCTCCGCGCGAATTGCCTCGTAGTAGTCCGTGATGAGCTCCCAGACCGCGTCGTAGTTGTACTCGTAGATCCAGCCGACGTCACGGCCGTAGCCGTTGACAGTCACCTGTAGGCCGTCCAGTGAGCCGCTCGTCTCTTTCTTCTGTAACAGGCCATAGTAGGTGAACTCGATGTCCATTCCCGGCTCGTACGCCGCATGCTCTTTGAGCCCCTCGATATAGGCGGCTGCTTGGAACATGCTCTTGACACGGCGTGGGGCATGTTTCTCTCCATCACGGTGGGCTTCGACGTCGTCTTTGGAGTAGCCGGAGATGATGCCGTTTAACGAACTCTTGTAGTCGATGATCCGCAGGCCGTCATCGGTTTCGACGACGTTGTCCACTCGGCCGTGAAGGGCGACGCCCTCGTGCTGGCATTCGAGCCAGGCTTCAGTCGCCACCGAGTTCCGAGCATGGACCAGCCCATCACCGGCGAAGTAATCCTCGATGGCCGCTTCACAGAGTCGTCGATCGTAGCGGAAGTGTGCTGCCGACCGGTACTCGCTGCGATCCGCATGGCGCTCCCATCGGTCACCGATCGCCTCGGCAGCGACTCGCTGAATCTCGGCGTCACTGAGTCCCGAATCGGACTGAACGGTCTCGCAGGTGTCCTCGATCGCACCGTGTAACGCGAGTCCGCGGTCCATGTATCGCCGCGTCTGCTCGGGAGAAGCGACGTCCCACGCTTTCTCGTACTCATAGCGGCGAGGACACGCCGCATAGACACCCAACCGTGACGGTGAAATCCACATCACGTCGTCATCGGTCTCACTCACGCCGGACCACCCCCGCTGCGAAGTCGGTTCGCGTTTCGATTGCTTGTCTGAGGTCGTCCGGTGGATCACGGTCGAGCAGCGCCTGGATCACGCCGAAGTCGTGTTCAACCGCATCAAGATCGACTGGCTCGTCAGCGACGCCCGCGAGTCGAATCGCCTCCATCGCATCGTCGACCTGCGAGAGGGTGAACGAGACCGTCTCGCCATGGGTGTGGATGGCGTCATCGTCGCGCCGGTCGATCTCTCCGAGTGACTCCTCGACTGGTGTGAGAAAACGCGAGGGCTGGTGTCGACTCCCGGTCCCTCCGGCTTGTTCGTCATACGTTCCGAAGTAGAGCCGGTCGGTCGCCACCCGAGCACCTACGGCGAGCATCCGGCGGCTCAGCTCCGCGTAGTACGCGTTCAGCGGCCGTCGGTCATCGTCATCGCGGACCGTCGAAAACGTCTGCTCGACGTCTTCGCGTGTCGGTGCTGTGAACGCTGGATAGCCAGGCAGCTGTTCGAGGTGTGGCGTCGGAAACAGCGCGTTGAACTGCGGTGGGGCCGGGTACTCCCGGTCGACGAGATCAACGAGGAAGACGGCCTCCTTTGAGACGTTCTTGAGAACACGGACCGCGTCGACGACCACGCCACCATCGGGAAGCGTGAGTTCGGTGGCGATCTTATCAGAGGTGGCGTGGGTGAACTCCCGTTCAAGTGCCTCCGCGAATAGCGTCCATGAGGCGTCGATGAGTGGGCTCTCATCGATGAACCGTGCGAGCTGAAGCACGTCGCTGACGTGCCGGAACTCGGTTTTTGCATCGACCGTCGAGTCACGGTCGGCGAGCCGGTGTTTGAGATCGGACTCGAGCAGCCATCGCTGGAGTGCGGCTTCCAATCCATCGTCTGCTCCGATGCGAGCGACCTCTTCGAGCGACTCCTCGGAGACAGTCGTCCGTGCCCCCAAGACGTTCCACGCCCGGTCGCGGTCCCACCCCGCTTCTTGTGCGGTATCGCAACACCAGCAGACGAGGGCGTACAGTTCACGTGCCGCCGGGTCGTGTTCCAGTCCGCCGACAGTCGCGGAGGTCGTCGGGATACCAGCCCCACGGAGAAGCCGAAGTGTCTCCGGAATCGGCGCGTTTGAATCCCGGAGGATCACCGCGCACTCATCGTAGGGTATGTTTTCGACGCGATGAAGCCGTTCGATCTCCTCGGCGACCGTTCGGATGTGCTCGTCGAACGTTGGTTCGTGAATGACGGTGAGTGTTCCTTGCTCGGTTACTGTCGGACGCTCGCCCGTTGCGAGCAGCCCGGCGACGGCTGCCGGCCGTGTCACCTCGTCGCTTGTGGGGTCGGCTTCACCCCACGACTCCCCATCAGGACCCACGGGGTCCGTCCGGAGTCCCTCCCTGTACGCTTCGATCCGCCGTGGCTCGTTCCAGGTGCGCTGGATCGCGCTGTCTTCCTCGGAGAGGCAGACGAGGTCTACTCCCGCCGTCAGTCGTGCGAGGTACTCGCGGTCGATCGGCGTGAACTCCTCGAACTCGAGGACGAGCACGGCGTCGAACGAGCGCTGAATTCGGTCTCTCGTCGCTGGGTCGGCCATCGCGTCCGCCGCCCACGACAGCACCGCTGACGGATCGAGCAGATCGTTGTCGGCGAGCCAGTCGTGGAACGCGCTGTTGAAGCTAGCGAGTTCCGCGAGTGCTGCTTCATCGGTGTCGATACTACTCCCTTGCCACGTCGCCTCTGCGACGAAGCGGCCAACGTCCGAGGTGAACGAATCCTGCTCGGCTGCCTGTTGAAGGTACGGGTGGTCCCACTCGAACGTGCTGAGAAACTGAGTAAGGAGCAACCCCTGTTGACTGGCCGAGAGCAGTCGTGGGGGTGAGGGCAGTTCTTCGATCGTCTCCCGGGCATGGGCCGAAAGCCCGCGAACACGGGGCGTTTCGACGCCCTCGATAGCGTCACCAAGCGCGTCGGTGATTTCGTCGATTCCGGTCGGAAAGCGCTTGAGAACGAGCACGTTGTGCTGACCGTACTCGTGGACCAGCTCCCGGTATAGCGGGGCGACACGAGTCACAAGGGGCTCACCAAGGAAATCCAATACCCGGAGGTCCCCTTCGAGGTCCGGCCGATCACGCTGGCCGACTGTCATACAAATCAACTGAACAACCAGGGGATATGAATGTACGGGGAACGCGAAAGGTTCGTTCTGCGCAGCGATGGCTTGGTTTGGACCCCCAACAGCTGCTATTCGCCGATGAGGCCGGTCACACGCTCCTCAAGAGAACGCTGTAGCCGCTCAGTGTATTCCTTGAACCCCTGAGCCAGACTCCGTGTGGGAAGCTCGATCAACTCAAGACGGTGGGATCCATTGATGAGGCAGTTCGATTCCACTACCCCATCCTGCTCTGGGTAGATGAGCGCCCCCGGACAGTCGTGGGCGAGTTGGTAGGCGCTCATTTGGTAGAAATCGCTGTTCGATGGTGCCCCGAGTTTCCACTTTGCATCACCGACGAACCGCACTTCGTCGCTGGGGTCAAGCACTACGATATCTGGTCGGATTGTTACGGTGTGGTTCCCACCGGTAACGAGCTGCTGTGTCGTGTACTGGCCTTTAACCGTCCACCCCGCCCGCTCCGCAAGCGCGTCCCGCAGCGCACGTTCGACGACGGCTTCGAAGATTGTGTTCATGTTCACGAGCAGCGCGAACGTCCCTCGAGTCCCCGTCGCTAGGTCGTCAATGAACACGCCTCGCACAATCAGTTCGGTGAGTCGAAGGAGATCCTCATAGTACCGATTCAGATGTGACACCGAGAGCCGGTCCAGTTCGTTCGGATCGACTCGGCGAAGCGAGACCCGTTGTCGGAGAATCGCTTGGTGTTGATGGAGACGTTGTTGCAGTTCCTGGTCAGTGACGAGTCGTTGCAGCAAGGTCGTCGCGTAGAGGATTCCCTGGTTCGCAACGGTGTCGTACGTGAGGTCGCTATATCGACATTCGAACCGAGTTGGGGTGGGTCCTTGACGTTGAAGCTGGCGCTGGACCTGGAGCTGTCCACGGAGACGATCTTCTTGCCCGTCAATCCGGTGATACTCTCGGTGCAGCCCCTGCTGGATCACTGTCCGCAACTCGCGTTCGAAGAGGATCGCAAGCGGTTCGACGAACGTATCCCCAGCTTCCATCCGGGTCTCTCGATCGAAGGTGGTCGGATCTACGTCTCGAGCAAATCGGAGGAGAGACAGCAGGTTCGTCCCTGCGGCTTTCGGGCGGATCTGAATCGTCGGCCCATCAGGTAGCGATACGACGCCTACGTACTGCGTCGCCGTTAGGGTGGCCAGGCCATCCCGATCGTACGCCACCTCAATCCGGCTCCCTGTCCGTTCTCGCCCACCGTTGATTTCCGTTCGAAGCATACGCTCTGCGTCCTCGCTTAGATCGAGAGGAGCGCTCGACTCGTACTCCCGCAAGTGGATGTCAATACTGCTGAGACCGTCAATCTGCCCCAGTTCGGTCTCAGCCATCAGCTCTCAGTCTGACTCTCATCCTCAATGTCTTTTGCGAGCCGGTAGATCGCTGTGTTGTCGAACTCTGGGTGGCCCCACACGTCGATTCCATTGAGGTTCTCACGGCGCTCCCCGGTCGCTTCCTCGTGGATATGCTTTGCAAGCGATGACAAGGAGGTTGGCTCGTGTGACTCGTCGTGACACCATCGTACAGATTCCGATCGGGACCGGCTGCCGGTGAGTCGACAGCGCCAGAACGACTCCTCCGAGTCGTAGGCCACCTGCGGTGTCGACGAAATGTACCCGTCACGAAACACGAGCTCCGTTCCTTCGCTAATAAGTCCGTTGTCGTAGAGAATGTCGAGTGTCCCGGCGTTCGAATCGTTTCTCGCCGATGCCACTCCGTCACCATCGGTAGCAGTTACCGTGAGGTCGAGGTCAAGAACGGCTGCCAAAGCCATTCGTAGTGCCACGGCATCGAATGACCTGATCTGCTCGCCCTCCCAATCGAACAATCGATCACCGCCACCGTTGAACAACTCTTCTCGAATCCTGCCAAACTGACCGAAGAGATACTCTTCCAATAGCGGAAGGATCTCATAGCGCCACGCATCAACGACGTCGATGGTGTTTTTCAGACCCAGAAGATAGGAATGTCCGATCTGTTTTCCACGCCCAAGATCAGGGCTGTCGAGGATCTGTTCATTGAGATGCTTGATCGCGAGGATCGAGAGCGAACGGAGTCTCGCCGTTTCGTCACCACTGCTGGTAGCCGTCCGTCTGAGCGCCTCCCAGGAGTCAAACTCGTAGGTGTCCAGCAACACGTCGTAGTCCGGCGGGAACGCGATAAAGCGGAACCGTCGCCGCAATGCAGCGTCGAGCAACGCGACCGAACGGTCGGCCGTGTTCATCGTCCCGATAACGTAGAGGTTCGGTGGGATAGTGAACTGCGTGCTCGAGTGCGCCAGCGAGATCGGTGTCTCACTGGTACCATCAAGGCGTTTGTCCATCTCGAGACCAGTGATCGTTTCGCCGAATATCTGCGCGAGGTCTCCGCGATTGATCTCGTCGATGATGAGCACGTACGGCGGAGCCTCCCCGTCGTCGTGTTCTTGGTACGCGTTACGAGCGTCCTCGGCCAGCTGTTTGAACACCCCCGGTTCGATGTCGTATCTCACCGTTCCGGCGTCGGTTTCCGACGCAGAGAGCCCCTCGATAAAATCCTCGTACGAGAACGACGGATGGAAGGTGACCGTTCGAAGTTGATCCTCGCGAGGGTCCTCGGACACGTCGTTGAGCCACCATCGTGCAAAGCGCCGAGCAGTGTACGTCTTGCCGGTCCCCGGTGGGCCGTAGAACACGACCTGGCCAGTCTGCTCCACTTGGCGACGAATCTCTTCAGCATCCTCCGGAGCTGGTTCATCGGCGAGTGGATCGCTTTCCGGTGGGTCCTCTCCCGAAGTCGATGGTGCCGGGCGGACGGTGTATTTCCCACCGGCGAGGACGCCGAACTTCACCTGATTGAGGTTCGTCGTGACGCCCGTTCGCTCCTGTAGCTGGCGCACGAACACGATGAACAACGTCTGTGCGGGGTCAAGCTTGTTCAAGCCGCCAGACCCGATTGCACGGGCCTGTTTCTGCAACCGTGATTCGTACTCTCGATACACCTCGAGGAGCTGGTTGCTCTTGACCTCTTCTGCCAGCGTGAGTTCGACGCCGGGCTCCACTCCGCTCAGCATCTCAGTCCAATCCGCGACGATTGCGTCTGCGATCGCCGGAGCGAGCCAGTTGTCCTGAGCAGGGAGCGTCGCGAGCCGGTTCGCAATATCTTCCTCGGCTTCACTAACCCGCTCGTATTCAGTCACCGGGACGGGCGTATTGCGGTTGTATCCACGATCTCGCAGCTTTGTGGGGAGATCATCACTTTCGACGCAGAAAATCGAGACGAGTTCATCAGGTGCCTTCGTAAGATATCCGCCTTGGGCGATCTCGAAGTTCTTGTCGTAGAAGAGTCCCGAGTTCGTATCGTAGATCTGCTGGAGGTGTGGTTCGTGCGTCGGATTGTCGAGCACATTGTCGTAGATACCGACCTGATCGTCGAGTTCCTCGTAGTTCTCGAGTTTCCTGAGGAACCCACCCGCCTCACGCTGGGCCTCGTTCCACTGCTTTGCCGTTGGGCTCTCGAAGTTCCTGATGACGCCAGAGCTGACGGTCGATATGCCGACGATGTGACGTTGTTCTTTTAGAAGATGAAGCACGATGTCACCGGCCGAAGCCTCTTGCATCGTATCATACCGCCTTCGCCCAGCTTTGTCTTGGCTGGGCGAGACAAGCGCCGTCCCGAGTTCAAACTCCCCTCCGGCCTGTTTGTACGGACGATTCTTCTGTTCGGTTTTCTCGATCCAGACAGTCGGGTTCACTCGTCGTGACTCGAGATACGCCTCGATCGAACCATACTGCTCCTCAATAGCCTTAGCCCCAGTGTCGTTGAGCGGAACGAAGTTCTGTGGGTACTTCCGGTCGTGGCCAGCGAAATCGTGCACCTCGGAACTCTCGATCGAGACTTCTCGCAACTCAGTCAGGTAAATGAGACACTCGAACGGCTTCTCGACCGCTTCGCCTGTGACAGAGAGCGTCGCGTCGTCCCACAACTCGTCGGGAAGGTCCGAATCTCGGTGGGTTCCAACCACCTCAGCTACGTAGCGATACTCCTGCTCTCCGAAATAGAACAGGACGTAGTCTCCAGGATTGACACCGTTCCAGATATCGCTCGCGCCCCCTGTGACTCCCCAGACGCCGATCGTATCACTCGGCGTTTGCGACAGCTGCGCATCGGTAGCCTCCACAGGTACCCTATTCAGCATCGTTTGTGTGAACCGCCGTTGCTGTTCTGGACTGGCACAAGGAGCGAGGAAGAGGCGTGTCTGAGACATGTGATATGTGACTGTCTGATAAGCCGAGTCAATTAACTGTGTTCTTCCCTCGAGTAGGCGAGTTTCGAGTCGAATCCCCAAACGGGCCTCCTCAGAGATCCCTGAATGCCATAGCCTCATGTTTATCAACCGGACCTGTCAGTGTGAGATATGACTCGTGAGGTCCCTGACTCGATCGAGGCGATTCAACGGAAACACCTCAAGACGTATCGGAGCAATCCCGACCGGATCGGGTCGGACGCGGGGACTGAACGGCAGGATAGGGCGGACTACGACGGTCGGTTCATCTTCGAACTGCTGCAGAATGCAGTCGACGAGATGGAACAAACGATCGATCCACGTGTTCGGGTCGAGCTGACCGAGGATACGCTCCTCGTCGCGAACAACGGGGAGCCGTTCACTTTCGAGGACCTCTACGCGCTAACGCTCACGACGCGAACCACGAAAGCCGGACAGACGACGATCGGGCACAAAGGCCGAGGCTTCACCTCCGTGCTCGGCGTCACGGACCGACCAGCAGTGTACTCCGATGCCGTTACGGCAAAGTTCGACCGTGAGGAAACAGCAGCGCTACTGAACGAAGATAGTCGCATTCGAGACCAGCTGGGTGACTCGCTGAGCCCTGGGGAGGTACCTCTATTGGGGCTGCCAGCGGAAACGGCGACGACACGACGAGCTCGGGAGCTGCTGGAGGGTGACTTCACGACGGTGTTTGAATTGCCGCTTCGAGAGCCAGAGAAGCGCCGGGGGATGATAGAACGTAAGCTGAAATCACTCGATGCAAACACTGTCGCCCTCCTCCCGGAGCTGACGACTATCGAGATGGACTGTCCGACGTGGGACCGAACTTGGACGATCTCACGAACATCGATTACTGGCCCCGGCGAACCGACGCTGGTTCGGCTGAGGTCCAACACAAGCGAGCGTGAACAGCTCACAAAGACCAATCGGTCCTTCCTCTTGTTCGAAAAGACGGCGATAGACGCTGGTTTGTTGACTCAGCAGGCGAATCTGACGACGACCGAAATCGACGCGATGGGGAGTCTATCAGTCGGTGTCGCGTTCAGTGCAGAGTCTACGTGTGATGATCCATCAGCCACACCCTCTGACTGGTCGTTAGCGCCTGTCTATGGAGCCACGACCAACCAGCCTCCGTACGTCCACGTCTTCCTCCCCACACAAGAGCGAAGTCCCATTCCCGCGCTGATCACCGGGACGTTTCAGTCTGATACCTCTCGTCGAAACCTCACGCTCGATTACGACGAGGAACTCGAATACGAGGGTCAGTTCAATGCCCTTCTGTTCGCCGAACTCGGTGAACTCATCGCGACGAGCGTGGTTGATTTTGTCAACGAGTCAGCAACGAAAATCGCTGAGTTCTTGAGTACGCTCGATCCGTCGCTCGACGGTCGGAGGGACTGGTCTCTTGTCGCAGGCTCAGTCGATCACAGCGTGTTCGAGGCGATCAAATCGTCGCTTGCACCGGTATCGTTCATTCCGGGCAATGATTGTGACGAGCGCTATTCGATCGACGAACTCTTGCTCCCGTACACTGCCGCTGAAACACCACACCTCGGTCAAGACTTCGCAACCGTCATCGGAGCACCACAAACCAACACTAGTGAGAAGACGGGCTACATACCGGCCCCCTCGTTGCTCAACCACCAGCCCGTGACGACACTGTCTGCACTTGGTGCAGAAGGGATCTCCCCCGAAGAGGTACCCACAGCAATCAGCGCAGCGCCTACAGAACCGGCTTTACAGAAGCGGACGCACACAACCGAGCGCTCGGACGACCAGAGCGATCAGGTAGAGTGGTTGTACGTCGACCCTGTTCTCGTTCTTCTCGTCGAGGTCCGAAAGACATTGGAATCCGATGACAGCCGCACGAAGTTCGATTCTGCCAGTCAGAATGCGGCAGTCTTTCCGACGAACGTCCATGATCGAGCAGACGGTCTGAAGATCGCACTCCGCGAGCGAAGTGGCCAGCACCCGTTTTTCATACCGCCAGAAGACGAGATCGACGAAAAGAGCTTGAGCAACCTCTCTTTCCTCCCCCGAGAGCTGTATCATGGCTCCGACCCTGACATCGCTCCGCAGCTTCGGAACGCTGTCTTGCCGGCGGACTTCCGATCCGAGCTCGAAAACATCTGGAGCGTCTCCGGGTTTTCGTTCGAACGTGTCTACGACGCCGCGATTCGACCAGCGATCCCCGGCCCGAACACGCAGAATGCAGATCCAACGGTGCTACAATCCCGATCAACGTTAGAGACAATTCGTCGAATGGCCGCTGTGACCTCACCGGAGAACGATCGCGATCCTGATTCCTCGCTCCTCTACGTCTCTTCTCGTCGCTCGTTCTCCGATCTCCCGAAGCTCCCGGTTCCTGCTCTCCCGCTCAGTGGTCCCGCCGAGATCGAATGGCAACCCGCACATCGAGTGTACATAGGCGATACGTGGCAGAAGAAACTTGGACGATCCAACGGGGCTCGGGTAGAGCCTTTGTTGGCCCAGGTTGGGACACAGGAACCGACGGACGGGTTCGACCCTTGGGTCCTCGCTCCCCCATCTTGGTTCGACCTCGGTGCCGACGATGAGCATGCATTGAACGACTGGGTCGCCTTCTTCCGGTGGCTCGGCGCAAGCGAACACGTCCGTCCACTCCCACTATTCGCTCCCGATCCGGCCACCCGACACCAGTATCGAAAAACCGAGGGGATCAGCCAGCCACCTCGATCCGGGGTGTCATCGCGTTCGGCCCTGACTGAATCAGACAGCACGAAGACCCCAGTCGATGCCCGATACAGAGGACTCAGTGATAGCGACTGGGAAGCCTACCGAGACCACTTGATCCAGCACGTTGAACCCCTGATCGACACCGAGGAACATCGATACCTGTTTCAAGTGAATCCGTTAGAGTACGGCGAGGACATTATTACCGCAGCGCAGTCTGACGCGGACATTGGTCGGCATTTTCTCGGCCATCTCTCCGAATGGTGGAATAACGGGCTCAGTGACCACCAACACGCGACTGTCGCCGAATTCACTAACAACCGGTGGCGCGGCTCGAATCGGTCGTACTTCTTTACGAGCGGAGAGTTGGAACGAGTCGGAACGAACCTGTGGCTCTGGCAGTTGCAGCAGTATGCATGGGTTCCAACTACACTCGGGACCCAAGCCCCACCAGACACGTGGGTGCTTCCGAAGGCTGACCGCGATCGGTTTAGTTTGAACCTTGGAAGCCAGTATCCGTTGCTCCCCTTCCTCGATGACGATCGGCAGCAGGGACGACCAGATGGTGGATCGCCGGAGCTGTCGCCGTTGATCTCCGCACTCGATGCCAACACTACGCTGACACAAGCGGCGTTTTCCACCGACGATGCCCGACGAGTCCTGTCGCGGATCTCCAGGTTGTTGCAATCGGACGAGGTCAACCCAGTGAGATTCACTGGAGAGGTCGAGCTCCTCTACACGCGGGTTGCCGAACTGCTCCCCGGACTAGAGGGTGAAACGATCGCGAGCGAGCAGTGGCATCCGGATCAAACGGGCCTCGCAGACGTCGAGGTCCTGTGTCGAGTCGAAGACGAATACGAGTTCAAACGAGCTGGCGATGCTTACTTCGTCCGCTCGCACAGCGCCCACAACCGGTACTCGCGACTCGGACTTCCGGTGATCGTCCTCTTCAAACCGGAGGCAGCACGGTTCGGCGCGTACCTCAATGCGACTGATATTCGGTCGGTCGTGACGAAAACGCCGATCCACGGCGACGATCTCGGTATTCCCGTGACCGTCGATGGCACTGAGCTCGGCGAGAAGTGGTTTGAGACGGTCCTCGCCGCGCTTTCGTTGCGATTGCGTGCAGATCGACCATCGGCTGATGCTGTCGATCAAGATATCAGTAACACCCAGCGATTTTACTCACAGCTTGAAATCGTCGAAGGACTTGACCTCAAGATCAGCACGGACGCCACCGAGGCCAACCTCAGCGAAGAGTCGGGCCCACGGGCTTACTTTATTGAGCGGGTAAATTCGAGAAAGACTCAGGTACTCATCGATGGTAGCGTAGAGGAGACAGCGTTCGTTGATGCGGTGGCTCAGGCATACACCGAGTATCTCGATGTCCCGCAGTACTATGAGGCGTGCTACAACCTGATTGAGTTCGCATTCGGTCATCCATCACCGGAATCGATACTTCTCGACCGGCTTCGACACGTCGGCGGTGAAACACGTACTGAACAGCTCGATGCCGCTCGACAACGCCTTTTCGGGGGCGAGCCACCAGCTCAACCAGACCCGAAGGACCCCGAGCCTGATGAGGAAAATTCCGATAGTCCAACCGGCGACGGTCGGAACCCAGGCAAACAGTCGGACACATCGAGAAACGAAGGGACTGCAGCTCGATCGGACCGAGTTCCAAGTGTCGAGTCGCTCCTGCAGATCGGGAACCGAAGAGTGTTCTCACCTACAGACGGTTCAGGTAAGGGAGCCACCACCAACGGTTCAGGGAGAAAGAAAACCGCGAATAGTGGCGGATCCGCTCCCACCCCTGCTTCACAGGAGTACCGAGATCGAATCGACGCGTTCGGGATGGCAGTGACAATGGAGGCCGAGCGTGCTCGTCTTGAGGACTCGGGTGAAAGTAATGTCGAACAGAAAGTGTGGGACGTGAGCACTCCGGAGAAGTTCTCCGAAGCCAAAGAAAGCCAGCTAGTCACGGAAGCTATCGACCGGTTCGATGAGGGGGCTGTTCTAAAGGGCTCAACGTCCCCATTTGATTCTGATTGGCCTGGTTTTGACGTTCTCACAATCGCAACCCCTGAGTCGGGTACTCACACTGTCGATCGATGTATCGAACTCAAAACGTCCGGTCTGCAAACACAGAAACCATCTCTCTCCTGGAACGAGTGGAAGGCCGCACGCGGCTCCCTAAGCGATCGGTATTACCTCTACGTCGTACGGAACGTCAAACGGGGTAAGAGCGGTGATGCGACACTACTAGAAATCCCACGGCCG